>CAIRGO010000089.1 GCA_903878115.1 Akkermansiaceae bacterium
CATCCGTGGCAAAATCATTTTTTTGCACCATATCGCCCAAGGCCCAATTGTTAGGATCGCTGGGATCAGGTGTTGGTTTTGTTTGGTTATAACGTGATGTAAGTTTCGCGCGGAGCACTTGATCAGGCTCCTTGAGGCGATAGACCGCTACCGTGCCTTTTGTGGCGACGGGTAAATCATCGATCGTAGTGGTTGCGATTTTCAACTTCACCGGCTTGGTAATATCCAACCAATCATCGGCACTCAACACGGCCTGACGATCTACGTAGCCCGCCTTCACCGCACGAGAAGCACTGCGCGTTTCACCTGTGGTATCGGTTACATCAATGTTCACCGTGTAAGAAAAAATTGGCTCGGTGGTAGGATCAACGTCACGGTCAGGTTCTGCAAGAAATTCTACTTCCACGGTTCCGTCTACCTTGGTCACGGCCGTGCCATGTGCGATTTGTTTGGAAGCATTTGCCTGTGGGATAAAACGCCACCAACACCAATTGCTCCATTCCGGCCACTGCGCTTGACGAGTGACGCTCCACTTTACCTTGGCTCCATCGACAGCTGCGCCGGTGTATGAAATCGCCTTGCCAACAACCACTACTTTTTCACCCAGCTTCGGCGCTGCTTTCGCGGCACCTACTTCAGCAAAAAACTTAGGACGTTTGTATTCCTCGATGCGCACCACCGTTTGGCTGTTTTCGCAACTCAAATAAGCAACACCTAAGACCCGATCCGTGGGTGTGGTGAAACTACCGTGGAATGAGCCTTTATCGTTAGATTGCAGCTCCATTTTCGAAATCTCTTTGCGATTGGCATCGAAAAATGTCACCGTGAACGATGCATTATTTCGTGTGTGGTAGTCGTTTTTACTACGATCATAGTGTGCGGCGATCGCTTTAAACTTCACCGTTTGCCCAGGGCGATAGATGGCGCGATCCGTGAAGATATAGACGTAATCATTTGCAACATTGTGGCTTTGACTATAATTCCAACCTTGCTCGGAAGCTAGCTGATCCTTGCCGCGACTCGCGAAAACAATCGAAGCCGTTTGATTGTCGACAGTAAACGTATACTCGCCATTCACATCAGTGACTAGTTCTGGGCCCTTAGACCATTTCCCTCGTTTGCTGATCCACTGGGTTACATTCGCTCCTTTGATCGGATCGCCGGTGAGAGCATCGATGACAAACCCGCTGCATTTACCATTGCCAGAGTTAGAAACAAGAGCAATGTCGGAAACCCACAAGCGGGCAAATGCCAGATGATTTTTCTTCACAGAAAAGTCTTCCGTCGCGCTGCACACCAAATGATAAGCACCGTGTGGAATGTCCTGCGGAGCAATCAATGATTGGGTTTTTTCCAAATAATCATCCGTGGGGGTTAAGTCCACCGACCACTCTTTCACGGGAGCTTGCTTGACGATTTTCACCATGTAATCTTCATCGTAATACTGATCACGCTCAGGGTTCCACGTGCGCGGATACACGCGAAACCATACTTTTTTCACATTCCGATAAGTAGCATCAAATTCCGCCTTCGCTGCATTCCACACCAGTTCCGTCGAGATGCTAAGCTCCTTGCTTTCAATCTGACCAATCACAGCATCGCACAGTGGACGATAGAGCGATTTAGGAAATGCATCACGACCAATGATCGCGACTTCCCGAGCTTCCTTCATACGCTTGAGCGAAACTAACAACTGCGCTAATTCAGAACGGACCAGCGTTTGAATTCCGTTGCCTTCAGAATTTTTCACCAATTCAGTTAGGCGCTCTTCCATGCGAACATCCGTGCCGTCGCCGGTAACCGCCGTTTTTGCCCAAGCGAGGCGTTGCAGTTCACAATGCGTGCGCGCTGGCAACTGGTCCTGGTGATACGCTATGATTTCTTGATAGAGGGCGATGGCTTTCAATTTCCATGACAAGGCATCAGTGCTTTGCGGCTTCCATGCCAAGAATTCTTCCCTCGTTCCAAAAGCAGGTGACTTCGCATCAAACTCAAACGCATCCTCTGCCGCAGCGTCCACCTGTTCTTCGGTGGCATAAAAACTCAAAATTTCATGCACCAAAAAGTCATACATCGTAGGGCGTAATTCATCAGGTGAAGTGCCCTTATCTAACAACATCGAAAAATCTATCACTTTCTGGGATTTCAAGGCATCACGATTTTCCATCGCTTTCATGAAACGAGCATCGATCTCGGCTAGAATGCGCTTTAAGTCCCATGTCTGAATATCATCGCTCGGCTTTTCTGCGGTTTGGGTGCGCTGCATGAACTTGTATTGATTTTGCGAAAAATAATTCCACAGCCACAATGCTTGAATGGCTTGCATCATCGGCTTCATTTCCGCAGGTGCTGTTAGCAACTCCTGATCCATCGCCTTGATGCGACCAATGACGTCGATGCCTTCATTGATTTTTGCATCAGCCAGCACGCGCTGCGCATTGGCACGAATCGCCTCGGCCCAAGCCTTTTCCGCACGCGCTTGCGTTTCGATCGGCTTAAGCAATTCGATCACCGTTTTCGGCAAATCTTTTTCCGCAGCCTCCTCGACCTTTTTCCATTCCGCATCGCGCGGGCCACCGAATACGAGTCCTACAGTCATAAAAAAAATACACAAAATACGCATAAAATGGTTCATACAATAGATAAGACCCGACAAACAGAAAAAACTTAGAAAAAAAGAGAAAATATTCCCTTCAACAAACATTCAACACATCCCAAATCCCCCCTGACTCCATGTTTAAAATATCACATTCACTGGAGTGCTTACAATAAATCCCCCACTCTTGCGGAGAGAATTATCATCGAATAAACTCCTATCATTTGTCTGGGAAATTTTACGCAGGGATTTTCCTAGGAAATCGCAACGCCCCACCGAAATCCGGCGAGGCGTTGTGGGAATCATATCGATTCGTTATGTTCTTAGAAGGCGATTTTTACGCCAGCGCTGACTTGATTCGAATTGTAATTTGAGCTACCCAACAGGCCGTCGTAGAATCCATAAATGGTGACTGACGGGGTGATTTCAGCGCTAATACCAGCACTCAATACAGCACGGTCTCTGTCCATGTGAGGACCGCTCACCGTAAACGTCGGGCCAGTACCGCCGATGAAGCGCGAGTCCATGGATTGGGTGCTGTCCAGGAATTCATGCTGCCATGCGATGCGTACCTGAGGTGTGACCTTGATTCCGTTGATATCTGCTGCGTAGGCCAGTGTTAAGCCGAGCTCCGAGCGCAGAGAATCCTGATCTTGTGTAGGATAACTCAAGGACGTCAACGAACCTGTTTCGTCAAAGCTATCCAGCGACACGCGAGTGTAAGCGACCGATGCATTGGGAGTCAGTGTCCATTTGCCCCGGCGGAAGTCATAGCCGGTGTTGAGCATGGAGTTAAGCTGCCAACCATCCGGACTACCCTCGGCATAACCGAGCAGCGACGAGCGCCTCGTGTCATAGGAGTTGAAACCGGCACCGATCAGAGCATCCAGAAAATATCCATTTTTGTATGCGGTTGCATAGGCTGCAACACTGTAACTTTCGGCATCGATGCTACCACCGTTAACGAGATTCGCATCGGAATTCGCGTAGGAACCTAAGATGCCAATAACCAAACCGTCGTTGATACGCATGTCAGCACCTAGCATCCCGCCTGTGGAGTCGAAGTCGTAGCCGCTCGCGTTGCTATCGCCGTCAACATCAGCGGAGCCTCCCGTTCCTTCAAAAAAGAAATTCCAACGATTGGTTGCCTGCGTCGTATAGGTTTCTTCCGCTAGACCGCCCTTGCTGTCGGTATGAGTTCTGGTGGATAGCGTCGAAGTAGATGTGCTGCGGCGAACCCTTTCCAAATGACGTTGGATACTGGCGTTTTGGACACCCGCTGCGGTGAAGCCCATTTGGAAAATCGCGGTCAATTCATCGGGGGCGATGAGGTCATACATCGCTGGCAGATCCGCGATATTTTGGCCATTGAGATACGCACCACGTCGTCGGGTAGGCCCGGGGTTTGATCAACATAATCATCAAGTCCGCCGCCCACCGCATCTTGATTGGGAGTGAGACCAGGAACGGATCGGAACGAATCTTGCACCCAAGTCACGTAGGCGTTGTCTGGGTCATAGGTGATCGTTGGATACAGCAGTGTGTCTCCCTGATGGTAAAAGAAATGTAGGTCAAATGCCGCATTATAAAAGTGGGATTCTGGTGTATTGGAGGCGAATTCCCCTTCCAAGCCACCAGGAAGTAAGTCCGCGCTTTGCGTATCTTGGCTACTTAGCTGTGTGAATTCTGGCATAAGTGTGCCATTCGTGTGGATGATATTTTGTTCATCTCCGCCATATGGCACGTAGTTTCCACTAAGATCGTAAACAAAAACCGTGCCGCCACTGAGACTCGCGGTTTCGGCCACATCAAAGCGTGTGTAACTTCCGAGAGTCGTGCCCTGAAGGTGCATGGCGATTTCACCGCCCGTTTGCACGTAGCCGCCGACGTTGATTTGCAGCAACTGCCAGTTAACGGTATCGATGGTGCCATCATCTATGGTCAGCACACCCGTGCCGAACGGCGATGAGGTGTTAGAACTCACATTTCCGACGAATACATCGCCCGGAGTGTTAATCGTAGTTCCGCCACTAAAGGTGTTATTTCCAAACAAATTTGTCGTTCCAGAAGCAGTGATGCGCATGCTGCCAGTGCCACTGAAGACACTGGTGGATGCCTGCGTATTCGTGCCCTGTGCAATCCAGCGAATCTCTCCATTTTCGGTGACGCTGTTGCCGAATGTTTCTCCGTTTGCCAGATTGATCGATAAGCACCCAGTCGGAGCGACGAGAACCGAATTTGATGACGCGATCGAAGTTCCCACAATCGTGCCATTGCCGAGTTGTAATGTTCCGCCCGAGACAACCGTGGCACCCGTGTAGGTTTCTACAGCCGTCAAAGTCAGAACGCCTGTTCCTGCTTTGGTCAGTCCGTTGGTGCCACTGACCACACCGCTAATGAGCATGCCTGCTGCATTGTTCACGGTGATGACTTGGGACAAATTGCCTAGTTCCAACCTGCTGCTGATCGTTGTCAGGCCTGCGCCGTTGTTGATCTTGATGCCCGTAATCAAGCCAGTGGATGAAATTGTTAGTTTATTACTGCCGCCAATCGTCACCGCAGCGGAATCGTTCACGGTTAGACTTGAAATCGTCGCATCGATATCGAGGTTGGCATTTTGATTGATAGGAGTATTGTTCACTGAGAACACCACATCGACATTTGAGCCAAGAACAACTTGGTCGAGACCAGCCACAGTAGTGGACCAGAAGTTACCAGACCACGTATTACCAATCTTACCGTTCCAGTAACGGCCAGGTGCTGCAGGAATTACAGGTATCGCGGCAACAATAATATTGTCCAGAGTCACGGCTCCATTCAAAGCAACCAGTCTGCCATTGCTCAGCGTGGAACCTGTTGTCATGGTGATGCTCGCAAGAGCAAAAATGTTCCCTGCAAATGCAGTTCCCGTGCCAACCGTGGCGGAACTGCCTACCTGCCAGAAAATATTCGGAGTGCCTGCGCCTGTCCCTGTCACAACAACTGAAGCGTTTGAGGCTGTCGACAATGAGCTACCGATTTGGAAAATAAAAACGGCATTTGCATCGGTGCCGGTCGCAAGAGTTAGTGCTCCTGTTAGACCAGCGGATGAGTTAAAATGGTAACCCCCCCGGAAAAAGTGTTTTGCCGCCTAGGTCCTGATCCGTTAGATTCGTTGTAAAGGCTGTGCCTGCTAGAGTGTTGTAGGCGGTGAACCCATCGGCCCTGGCATTCTGAGCGATCAAGTCATTGTAATGAACAGTGCCCGTGATGGTTCCTGGGGGAAATCCCGTAAGCGCAGTGGTGGGGGTGAGGGCTATATTCCCATTCACAACGGTGAGTATTCCCGTATTAGTGAGACCTGCGGAACTGATGATCGAAAAATTTCCCGCCTCCCCTAAAGGAACTGCCTGTCCATAGACACTACAGGAAAAAAACAACATGCCGAGACCTGCCATTGCCGAAGCGAATGGCGGGGTCAATTGACGTTGACGTCGTGATTTTTTAGTAGTTCTGTTAGATTGACCTAGATAACCGTTTTGACCGGATGTATTGTAACGTGTGCGCATTTTCATAAGATATTGATTTTCTGTTGTTATGTTAAAGAAGATCGTGATTTACAAAAAGTGACTCTGTGAACTACGTCTACCGAGCATCAACCTACGCTGTTAGAAAACAATGTTCTATAGGGTATATCCCTACTGGAATCCCCTATTGCGCGACCACCTAAAAATTGACGATTGATACCACAAAAAAAATCCCCATGCCACCGGAGCAGCACAGGGATCGATGACAAAAAATCTTTTTTTATGGCAGTTTCTTTACCGTGCTATAGGTGGTACCAATCATCACAGCGCCCGCTTCCGATTCGAGGTCATACGAGATTTTCAACTGCATGGATGGTTTCATTTCTTTTAATTCCAGTTCCACCGTCTTGCCATCGGTAGATAATTTTGCGGAAAGAACTTCTACTTTATCATGAACGTTATTACGCGTTTCTGATTTGGTGGCATTTTCTTCTGCGGCAAGGTCTGGCTTATCAACCGAGTAATGAGCCGATCCATATTGTGATGAACGAATGTATTTCCAACGTTCCACTCCATAGCTGGCAATGTCTTCCGCTACGTCTTTAGCGATTTTTTCCGCAAAGGAAATTTTCACACCCTTGGCTGTTACTTTCATGGCAGTCGCGATCAGCAGTGGTTTTTCTTTCACATAACGCACGCGTTGGAACGCACACTCGGTAGGTGCATTGGTTTGCCAACCGCGGAAACCTAACACAAACAATGAACCGTCTTTCTGGAAGCGGGCACGCATAGCCGAAGATTGCAATTTCACGGGAATTTTCACCACACCGCCTTGGATGGTATCACCAACCATATCGGGCAACACGCGATAAAGGGAAGATTTACCATACGACAAATGGATGAGTTCACCAGGTTTCAGACCAAAGTCCACACCAGGTGGCACCCAGCACTGTGAACCACCGCTGTTATCGACGTCCATCGGCAAGTAGCACAATGGTTCGTGAAAGGCTTTATCCTTGGTGATTTCATGGTGACTCGGTTCTGTGCCCAAGAATGCTGGTGCCTGCGCAGGAGTAAAATAGTTGATCTTGCAGCAGGGCTGCCATGATCCTTCATTTTCACCGGTGGTGATTTGACCTTCAGGGCCAACACTCAAGCCGCCGGGAGCGCGCAGTCCGGTAGCGACGACTTCGAATTTTTTGCCATCGGGTGAGATTTTTGCGACGATGCCATGGTTCGGGAGAATTTGATCAAATCCGCGACCACCACCTTTTACGGGCGATGCTTTTACGAAGTAAAAATTCCCTTGCTTGTCGGTTTGTAGATCAAACGCAAACTCGTGGAAGTTACGCGTGATGATTACATCGCGATTAAATGCCTTGAATTGATCGATCTCGCCATCGCCATTCAGGTCAATCAATTGGGTGATTTGATCACGACCATTGACGTAAATTTTTCCATCCACCACTTTCAATCCGAGTGTCTCAAACAAACCAGAGGCAATGCGCTTCCAGGTGAGTCTGGTGATGTCTTCTTGAAATCCTGAAACAGTCCACACGTCGCCATTCCACGAACTCAATGCTGCCGTGTTTTCATCGATAAAATCAAAACCACCGAAGCGGAGATTTGACTTCCATGGATTGTTTGCTGGCAAGGAAATTTGATCCACGGCCCATGAAGAACCTTCGTCAGGAGTGCCCATTGTGCCAGCACTGGTGAGAACTTCAGTATACTGTGGAGCACCACCTTTGGTGAGATCTGCTAGTGTGACTAGGGCCGATGTTTTCGCGGCTTGTCCATCACGACGGAACGCAATCTGCACTTTTACAGGTTGACTCCCTGCGGGGATTTTCAGAGTGAGACGCCCCTTTGTGGTGGCATTCGCCTCAAGAGTCGCAGTCCCTTGATCGGCCACTGCGGCGACTTGCAGACCTGAAGCATTCTTGGCAGCCTTGCCGCCATCGAGAATTTCACAAGCTTCCGTTTCATCCGCTAGCAACATCACGAGATCAGATTTGCGTGCACCGATTTGCAGGTGACGTAGTACCGCGCCGTCAGATTGGCTCATCATTTCCAAGACGCGGGCGCCATGCACTTCTGATTCGATCACGATCGATTGACCATTTTTATAATAGCCCAAGTATTTCCCCTGCTCGGCGGGTAGATTGCCAAATCCTTTTAGTGGGCGGGCGTCATCGAACGAACCTTTCGCATCAGCCCATCCGCTCACCGACTCGGTGATGAAAATCGATTTTTCATCAAGTAAGGCCACCAACTTTCCATGAGCTCCCGTCCAAGGAGTGCCACCCCAATTGACGAAACCTGGATACGCCGTCACCCAGCGCAAGGTCTCGGTATCGTATAGCGCAGAAAATTTTCGATCACCTAAATCAACGAGAATCCCCTTCAAAGCAGCGGCACGTTCTTGCCCACGGAATTTATCAGTAAACGTATTCGACCAAGCAGGACCGAATTGCATTTCTTCAAACCAAGAAGCCGAATGCGCAAACGAGCATAAAGAATAAAACAAGCACAGAAGCAGAGATTTTTTCATGTGCAGATGATAATGAACCATGCAGCAGTTTCTTTCAAACAAAATTGCATATTTGTGCAACTCAAACTCTACGTATGGTAAAGTTAACGGAAAGTAGCCTCGCTAGGATTCGAACCTAAACAAACAGAATCAAAATCTGTTGTGCTACCATTACACCACGAGGCTGTTTACTTCCCGCTCAGGGGCGGGAACAATAATCGATCTGACGATGTTGACAAGCACTAATTTACAAAAAATAAATCATTTCTCAAAAAGAGCCGCCAAGGGCTACGTGAAGATCGATGCGCGCCTGCAAACGCTCATTTTTGAGGCGAATTAATGCTGATCTAGCGTTGTTGGCGCGACGTTGTGATTCGAGAACAGACAAAATATCCACTCCTTCAATCCCTTCTGAGTAATCGCGCTCAGCTTGTTTCTCAGCCAGAGCAGCTTGTTCTACTTCTTTGTTCAAAAATGCAACTTGCACCGCGAGTGATGACTCCGTAGCCAGAGCCGATTCAACCTCACGAAATGCCTCTAACGAAAGTTGGGCGTAATCATGAATCGCCGCGTCATTTCGCGCCAGTGCCGCGCGCACTTCTGATACATTCGCACCGCCGTTATAGAGAACTTGCGAAAGCGAGGCGGTGATGCTTGTCACCAATGATTGAGTATCGAACAACCTGGCGATGACCGATCGTGATGTGCCGCTGCCAGCACTGAGAGAAATATCAGGCAATAGATTTTTTTTCGCAGCTTTGGCTCGTTCTGATGAAGCAAATATTCTTGATCGTGCAGCGGCAAGATCGGGGCGACGCTCAATCAACGTGGCTGGAATTCCCAGTGGGATACTATCACTAATTTCAGGCAATTCATGGGCCGCTTGCAAGGTAGCGGTGGGATAGCGACCTAACAAAACTTCCAAGTTCCGTGCCGTTTCATCGCGATCAAGTTGTCGTGCCGTGACAGATCTCTGCGTGGACGATACATTGGTTCGGCCTAATTGCACATCCAAGGCGCGCACGTTCGGAATACCAGCTTTATAATTGCGCTCAATGATGCGCAGGTTTTTTTGAAATGATTCCAAAGTAACAACAGCCAAATTCGATTGTTGTTGGGCGCTGATCAAGTTGCAATAACTTTTAGCGCTGAGCGCAGCGAGTGATAATTTTGCATTGCGAAACTCGGCCACAGCCGCCTCAAAATCAGCTGCTCCGGCCCGATCTAAATTACGCAAACGCCCCCATAAATCCGGCTCCCATGATGCAGCAAAGCTTAAACCGTAACGCTCCGTGGTGTCGCTGTCGGATACCGAAGCTCCCGCCGATGACCCAAGGTTAGCACGAGGCAATCGAGATGCTCTCGCTTGGATTGATAACTCTTTCGCCACACGCAATCGCGACGCAGCTGCTTGCAAATTTTGATTGTGCGACAACGCGTCATTGACCGTGCGACGCATGACAGGATCGTGAAATTCATCTAGCCAATGAGAAGAAATTTCTCGATTTTCACGATTTTCTGCTGCCTTCCATACGTCCGGGGTATTGATTCGTAATGAATCCTTAGGCGCCGCCAGATTTTTCAAGCCACAGCCATGCAAGAGCAAGCAAGCCACTGCGATGTTCACATGTTTCATCATAAAAATTTACCCTAATACAAAATAGCGGACTTACTACTGCAAAGTGAATTTGTTAGAGATTCATTTCTTAATCTCAAGCAATAACGCAACATCCTCGAATTTTTAGTCAATATGCATCTGTTTGTACTTGACATCTGAGCCTATTTTATCCAACTAGACATCATAAATGCAAGTACCTTTCACGTTGTTTTTGGCTGTAATTTTCTTCTGTGTATCGGAAGCATGTTTTGGCGAGCCAGAAGGCGTTTCTCGGGTGCTTGGTTCAGGCTCTTGCGCGACCAGTGGTTGTCATGGTGGCGCGGGTCTAGGCAAAGGAGCATACAACATTTGGAAGCACTCAGATCCGCATGATAAAGCTTCAGCCACGTTGACGAATGGTCAATCTACCGCCATCGCTCAGAAAATGGGAATCAAGAGCGCGGCAGACTCAGTGAGTTGCACCGCGTGCCATGCACCAATGAAGAATGTGGCGCCTTCCTTACTTATGCCCGCTGATCAAGGGCCAGCTGAAGACAAGGATTTTTCCTGCGCGAATTGCCACGGCGGTGCTGAAAAATGGATTCTTTCCCATACGCGGCCAGATTACCCTCGTGCGGCATTGGAAAAACTGGGCATGCGCCCCTTAGGCAATGCCTACCAACGAGCCAACGCCTGTGTCGCCTGCCATCAGAACTTGAGTAACGAATTGGTGAAAGCCAATCATCCACCGCTTATTTTTGAACTCGATGGACTACTCGTTGAGCAGCCGAAGCATTGGCGCGAAGATGAAGATTTTTCTCATGTAAAAACGTGGTTAATAGGTCAAGCCGTGGCGTTGCGAGAAATTGCAGCACAGACTTTGCGAGAGCCCACTGACGCGAGAACTGCTGAGATCGAGGCGATCAAAGAACTACTAGCTGCATCGGGCACCGGCTGGGATCGCGAAAGCAAAACAGATCTTGTGAAAGCAGCAGATGACTTCGCCAAACGAGTATCCACAGCACCGATGAGCACGACGCAAGCGCGCACAGCACTTGGTTTGCTCTTGCAGAATCGCAAGCCCTTCGAGATCAGCGCCTTTGGCACAGTTGCCGAAGATCATCGGATGCGAGCAGTGGGGCATTACGCGGAACGCTTAGCATTGGCGCTCGATCGACTGAATCAATCACTCATTGCTGCGGGTGAGAAAGCAGCCTTTGCCGAGGACTCGCTGAATGAGCTGTTTATTGCATCGCCGCCGCCTAAAAGTTTTGATGTGGATATTACGGAAAATTTTGTGCGGAAGCTCGATGCAATGACTGCGGTCAACAAATGATATTGGACAGAAATTTCATGCAAATCGGAGTATGAGTTACCTAAGGTTAAAGATGAGTGAGAGAATAGCAATTTGCTTTGCGACAGTCTTGCTTGTGACCTGCTACCACCCTCCGCATAAAAGGACGCCTGAGTGGGACCTTGCGCCAGATGAAGCGCGGCCAGACCGACTAACAGCGCAGCAAATTCCTTCGAAGGTGATCCCTACAAAACCTGATTCCTTTTCGCCAGATACTGGGGTGGAAATTTCTCCCTTTCCCTTGCCTGACGAGGTGAAGATTCGCGAGGAGAAGATCATCACGAAAGAGCCGCCATTGCCACCATCGCAATTCAACCCCGATCCAGGTATGGGTCCCGTGTCTAAGGCCGATAGCAGTTTGCTGCCCTCGATCAAGGAGCGAGATAAAGTGGGCTTCGGGCGATTTTTCCGCGATGATACAGGTCTGGGTAACGAACGATTTTTCGACCGCGATGCAGGTGTCTCGGAAACTCCTTACTCGAAATTTCTTCCTGAGATTCCGAAAAATTTATCACTGCCGCGTGAAGATGTGACGCGCCGCCACTTGGCGATCGAGCCCGTGGAGCGAGTCGAGGATTTTTTTGTACCTGAAATCCCCGGCGCACTGCAACTGCCAAGGAAAGATGTGCGTTATGAGGGTCGCATTTACGAGTATTGGCACGCGGGGCATCATGATCACACCGAGTATCCGGAACATACCGATCCTATCGATAATCGCTACCTCATTCCTACTGGACGATGGGATCGATACGAGGATCCTGAGCTTGCCGAAACTCCCTACGAAGAAAGAACACCGTATTTATGGCATCCATACTACCAAAGTAAATTAAAGGGAGACATACCAATCCTCGGCCAAGATATCTTTACCTCGCTCACCTTCCAGAACACCATCGATATCGAGTTTCACGAGCTTCCTGTGCCATCGGGAGCGAGCACGGCACGGCCATATAGTTCAGAGTTTTACGGCGATGGCAGACAGGAGGTCATTATTACAAATACTAGCTTTACTCTCGATCTTTTCCGTGGAGAAACCACTTTCAAACCAGTGGAATGGCTGTTTCGCATCCAGCCAGTCTTTAATACCAATTACATTTCCGGCTATGAAGCGAATGTCGTTTCGCCGGACCCACGTGGACTCGGAGCCAACACCAACTCGCCTCCGGGCAATAACTTCGGAGTCAACCCGGGAGGCGTTACTCCTGGTGACATCGATCATTTTCTCGATCCCCTACTCCACCCCGCCGACGGAAATTTCTACAATTCGCGTGCGACGGAGCGCTTCGAAAACCAGGTCGCGCTGCAGCAGTTTTTCTTCGAGTCTCACCTACTTGACCTTTCTGACAACTACGACTTTGCCGCCATTCGCGTCGGCACGCAGATTTTCAACGCAGACTTCCGCGGCCACGTTTTCTCCGATGCGAACTGGGGCTATCGGCTGTTTGGCAACTATTTAAAAAATCGCCTGCAGTATAACATCGCTCTGTTCGACCTTTTCGAGAAGGAATCTTTTTCTGAACTGAATACGTGGGACGACCGCAATCAGAATGTCTTTGTCGCGAATGTTTACTTTCAGGATTTCATCTTCGAGGGCTACACCGCCGAATTAGCGTTTCTCGCGAATTGGGACAATGGTAGCAGCAGCGGACTGGTCTATGATAGTGCAGGAAACATCGTCCGCCCTTCGCCGATTGGCAGCATCGCTCCGCACGATGTTCGAGCTTACTACATGGGTTTCAATGGCGAAGGTCACATCGGCAAAATGAATCTTAGTCACTCGCTCTACCACGCTTTTGGTAAGGATGAATTGAATGGCATCGCTGGTCGTGCGGTGGACATCGACGCGTGGATGGCCGCGTTAGAAGTTTCCATGGACACGAACTGGATGCGTCACAAGTTCACGCTTTTTTATGGGTCAGGCGACAGCGACGCCAAGGACGGCAAGGCCACTGGCTGGGACGCGATCGTCGACAACCCGAACTTCAGTGGTGGCCAGTTCAGTTACTGGAATCGACAAGGCATGAATCTTGGAGGCACCGCCGTCTCACTTAAACAGCGACTAAGCTTGATTCCTGATCTCACCTCTAACAAATTCCTCGGCCAGTCGAATTTCGTCAATCCTGGCATTTTTATCGCAGGCATTGGCGAGGAGTGGACTGTCACACCGAAGATGAAAATTTTTGCCAATTTAAATTACCTACTCTTTATGGATACCGACTCGATCAAGACAGCCCTCGTCACGGAAAATATCGACCGTGAAATTGGCTGGGATCTTAGCTTCGGAGTGGAATATCGTCCATTGCTCAGAGATAACATTCGTCTCGCCGCGGGCCTCGGATTGCTCTCTCCCGGAGCAGGTTATAAGGACATCTACCGCACCTCTTCTCCCGGCGTTCCCGGATTTTCTCCACAATCCGCCAAGGACGTTCCGGATATTCTTACTAGCGGATTTTTCGGCGCAACTCTTACTTTCTAACTATGTTATTTCTCTCACATCATAGGTATTTGACCGCTGTTCTAGCCATATGCGCTGCAATGGCGGTGATCAACGCGCAGGAGTCGCCACAAGCTTTGCCCGCAGGGCTATTCGGACCGCCGACTGCGGTATCCGGCTCCGAGCGGAAACCTGATGTTGCGATTCCCAAGCCGAACTTGATTGATCAGTCGGCCGCAACGGTACTTGCCAAAAGTCGAGGCTGCATAGAGTGCCACGAGAACGCACACGATCCTCATGGCAGTCCGCACGTGCGACTAAGCTGCACCGATTGCCACGGCGGTAATTCCATGCCCGGTCTTACGATGCGTCAAGCACATCCTCAACCGCGCAATCCCGTTTTTTTCGAGAGCTCAGCGAATCCCAGTGACAGCACCGTCTTGCTGAACCATGAGTCGGCCGAATTCATCAAATTTGTGAACCCTGGTGACCTCCGTGTGGCGAAAGAAACATGCGGCTCATGCCACGCAGAATCAGTGGATCACGTGAACCACAGCATGATGCGCCACGGTGCGATGCTGTGGGGCGCGGCCGCCTATAACAATGGCGCGTATCCAGCGAAAAACTCGATTTTCGGTCAAACCTATGGCGCTAACGGAGTGCCTCTTGCTCTGCAAAGTCCGATCAAGGTAACTCCAGAGATGCAAAAGAAAATGGGCGTCGTGCCATCCATTTTTCCTCTACCACGCTTCAATATTTCGCAGCCTGGCAACACTTTCCGCATCTTCGAAAAAGGCGGCACTCGCCTTGCGGAAATCGGCAACCCTGATCCTTTTGATCCTCCCGGCAAACCACAACGCCGCCTCGGTGAACGGGGCCTGGGCACTTCTTTGCGTGTGGACCCAGTTGTCATCGGCGCCCACAAAACGCGCCTTCACGATCCATTGCTCGATTTCTTCGGTTCTAACGATCGTCCCGGCGATTATCGCTCCAGTGGTTGCACCGCTTGCCACGTGGTGTATGCGAATGACCGCTCGCCCTCGAACTCAGGTTGGTATAGCGCCTATGGCAACCAAGGCCTTTCTTTTGATCCGGACACGATGATCTCCAAGAAAGAAAAAGGCCACCCCATCGCCCATAAGTTCACACGCAGCATTCCGTCGAGCCAGTGCATGACCTGCCACATGCATCAGGGCAATCTTTTCGTAAATCCCTACCTTGGCTACATTTGGTGGGATCAAGAATCCGACGCCGAGCACATGTATCCGCAGAAGCAGAAAAACCCTACCGACGAGGAAATGGCGCAATCTCTGCGGCGTAATCCCGAAGCTGCCGCCGCGCGTGGGCTGTGGGGCAATGTAGATTTTCTCGAAAAATCCGCCGAGCTCAACCCTAAGCTCACGAACACCCAGTTTGCGGACTACCATGGTCACGGGTGGATGTTTCGTGCCGTGTTCAAAAAAGACCGCGAGGGCAATTTGCTCACGCTCAAGGGCGATAAAATCGATCATAACGACAAGGACAAATTCCGCAAGGCAGTTCACCTTAAAGATGTTCACCTCGCACTCGGGATGCAGTGCGTCGATTGCCATTTCCTCAACGACGCCCACGGCAACGGTCTTCTCTACGTCGAGCCCCGCGCTGCGACCGCGATCATGTGTATCGACTGCCATGGGACCGTCAGCGCCCGCACCAACTTGCTAACCTCAGGAAAAGGCGGCACTCTCTCCAAAGATGGCACGGTGAAGCCGATCGATCTCCACGAAAGCAACACCCCCTTCGGCCCGCGCTTCACTTGGAGCGCTGATGGCAAGAGTCTATTCCAACAATCCTCCATGGATCCGAATCGAAAATGGGAGGTGCCGCAGACGCTCGACACAGTCGATCCTAAGTCCGACCACTACAACATCATGAGTGCCTACGCCAAAACCCTAAAGCGCGATGGCGTGACATGGGGTGGAGTCCCGAGCGATCCCAAGACCTGCGCAAAACAACTCGCCCACAGCAATGAGAACATGGATTGCCAGACCTGCCATACCTCGTGGGCCACGAGCTGCTTCGGTTGCCATATCCCGATGGAGGCGAACTACAAAATGGCAGCTAACAAATTTGAAGGAACCACCTCTCGCAACTTCAGTTCCTACAACCCACAAGTGGTTCGTGACGATGTCTTCATGCTTGGCAAAGATAGCACCGCCAAGGACAACCGCCTTGCCGTGATCCGCTCATCGAGCGCGATGGTAGTCGGCTCGCAAGGTGCAAACCGTGAGTGGTTTTATACCCAACAACAAACGGTATCCGCAGAGGGATACTCTGGGCAGGCATTCAATCCACACTTCGCTCACACCACCAGCGGCGTCGGCACGACCAAAAATTGCACCGACTGTCACTTATCTAAGGACAACGACAACAATGCCATCATGACCCAGCTTCTCGGGTTCGGCACGGGCACAGTGAATTTTTTCGGAAGGTTTGCTTATGTCGGCACCGAAGATCATGGCTTGAATGCCGTGGTATGGACCGAGCGCACCGAGCCTCAGGCGGCGATTGGTAGTCACCTCCACAAATACGCCTATCCTGATTTTTACGAGTCACACCAAAAAAACCACCAACAACTGCAAACTGCCCATCACCATCCTGCCAAGGGAGGTGGAGTGCTCGATCTCCAATTGCGCGGTGAATACCTTTACGCAGCACTTGGAAAAAATGGCTTTGGCGTTTTCGATGTAGCGGACGTGGATAATAAAAATTTCTCTGAACGTATTGTGACCACTCCAACTTCCGCACTTGGACAGAAAACATTCCTCAAATCCTACCACGCTACCTCGATCACCTTACCCAGCACCCTGATCAATGATCCAAAGCGCAAACATCTCCCAGAAAATGAAGAGCAGCCCATCGCGAGTTACCATGGATATGTATTCGTCACCGACCTGCGCGAAGGCCTAATCGTCGCCGATGTAGCAACATTACTAGATGGCAATCCGGAAAATAATTTCATCCGCAAGGCTGCCTCTTTCAATCCTGATGGAGCGCTCGACGGAGCACGCCATTCATGGATGGCGGGACAATGGCTCTACATCACCACCAGCCGTGGTCTCGCCGTTGTGGATGTGAAAAACCCTGAAAATCCCGTCATGGCGGGCAGTTATAGCGGATCATTCCTCAACGGTGCGCGACAAGTAACAATCCAGTGGAATTACTGTTTCGTCACCGATGCAGAGGGAGTGAAAGTGTTTGATGTCTCTAATCCCGCGAAACCGCAGTCCATCAGCGGCGCTTCTGTTGCCCTCGGCAATGCAAACGGACTCTATGCTGCCCGCACTTACCTCTACGTTGCTAACGGTTCGCAGGGCCTTGCAATCATTGATATTAAAAACCCTAGCAAACCTCACAAGCTCTCCGATTTCACTGCAGACGGGAAGATCAACGATGCCCACGATATTCAAATCGGCTCCGTTAGCGCCTCGATGTATGCCCACGTCGCGGATGGAAAAAATGGACTACGCATCGTGCAGTTAATTTCACCAGAAAACGTGCCCGGTCATATGGGCTTCTCACCGAAGCCAGAACCGAAGTTGATCGCCACCTACCACACTGAGTCGCCCGCCGTCGCCGTCTCGCGAGGACTTGACCGCGATCGCGTGGTGGACGAAAGTGGCAACCAAACAGTAGTCTTCGGACGCCGTGGATCG
>CAIRGO010000090.1 GCA_903878115.1 Akkermansiaceae bacterium
CGGCACTGCTGCTTTATGTATTACTGCGCCACCAAGCTGGAGCAGCCGGATGGCCGCACAGCTTCGCGCGCCTCTTCACCATGCTGCGCGGAGTGATATGGGATCGCATCTGCGTCACTAAATTGCTAGTTTACTATGGGACAGCACGTAGACGATGGCGAATGCGAGCGACCCCAGAAACCGCGTATCTACCAGGTTTAGCACCGCCCTGCTATGGGACAGCAAGTGAGTTGATCGCCTGATACACCCACAAAAATCCAGAAAATCAAAAATTACAAATCGCAAAAACTAACAGTGCCCCTATTGAAATCAAGCGCTCCAGAGCCTCATGGACGTGCTATGGGACGACTGTGTGTTGAAATATGGATTTTTACGATTTGGTTTCATGATTTTTTGTAAGTTGACGGGATTTGTTAGATTAATTAGTTAGATGAAAAACAGCACATAACGTGCCAACATTGACATCAACAACAATACAGAAAATACTACCCGCAACGACAACTTGCAAATAAAATAATAAAAAAATAATCTACCATGAATAGAATGCTGACAACCATGAATTATCATAGATAAAAAAACGGCCTGAAGCAGAGCCCCTCTGGGATTGGGCATTTTTTCTTAGCCTCGTATTTTTACCCGAAAGGCATCATTTCCTGCACTTTTTTCGTTACTGCGAAAAATATTTACGTGGTCGGGTGAGAAAATTGCTGTTACTACTCCGCCCGACACTTTTCCCTATTTCTCTTGGCACAAATCTCACAGGAAACGCGCATCAAAGTTCTCGAGGCCACTGATATTGTGGACTTGATCAGCTCGTACATTCCGGTGAAACGCGCGGGCTCTTCGTTCAAGGCAAATTGCCCCTTTCATAACGAAAAATCGCCGTCGTTTCATATCAATGCCCAACGCCAATCGTTCAAATGTTTCGGCTGTGGCGAAGGTGGTGACGCGTTTTCTTTCGTGATGAAAATCGAGGGTCTTTCCTTCGTGGATACTGTTCGCAAACTAGCCGCAAAGGCGAACATTCCGATCATTGAGGAAGCGTTTGATGCCAATGCAGAAAAAAATAGAAAAGCCCGTGGCCGATTGTTAGATTTGCATCGTGAGGCGGCGCGCTTTATGCACGAATTACTGCTCACCGATCCGCGTGCTGCTCATGCGAGGAATTACCTCAAATCCCGTGGATACAATCGCGAAATGGCAGCGCGTTGGACCGTTGGCTGGATGCCTGATCAACCAAAACAATTTCTCGATTGGGCACGTGAGCAAAAGTTCACGGGGCTAGAGCTGGTCAAATCTGGTATCGCCATCAAACGCGAACAAGGCACTGGTTTGTATGTGCGTTTTGGCAATCGTTTGATGTTTCCTGTCGCCAACGAACAAGGTGACATCATCGCTTTTTCTGGACGACAAATCATCGAGGATCCGAAGTCTGGAAAATACATCAATTCTCCCGAGACCGAACTTTTTCTTAAATCAAAAACGATCTTCGCGTTCGACCGCGCCAGACAAGCGATCATGAAACAAAAAGCCGCGCTGATTTGCGAAGGTCAGCTCGATGCCTTAGCTTGCCACGAACATGGCATCAATCACGCCGTGGCCACGCTCGGCACGGCATGCACCGCGCAACATGCGAAAATTTTTAAACGCTACACCGACACAGCGATTTTGTGTTTCGATGCCGATAGCGCTGGTTACAATGCGAGCGAAAAAGCTTTTCGTGAACTAGCCCTACAAAACATCCACGTGCGCTGTGTCACCATGCCACCTGGTGATGATCCTGATTCCTATCTCAAACGCGAAGGACCCGAGGCTTTCCGCGAATTGTTAGATCAAGCACGCTCGTTTTTTGATTTTAAAATCGACCGCGCACAGGCCACTGGCGGACTTGCGAATGCCCAGGCCCGCGGCAACACCGCACGTGAAGTTGCTGCCTTGTTAGCCTTCGTCAGCGATGCGGTATCGCGCGATACCATGCTCAATCACTGCGCCACACGTTTGCAAATGAGCGCGCCTGATTTGCGACTCGCCACATCATCGGCGAAGAAAAAACAAGCGCGTGATCTGCGACGCGATCCAAAAGAAGTCGTAACCATCGTCACTGAACCCACCGCCGTTGACAGCATCATTGTTTATCTTTGCCAACTCTGCCTGCAAGCAGAAGGAGCCATTGCTTACCTCCGCGATCAATACGAAACACTGCACGAAGCCGCGCAACACATCGAAGGGTTGCCCTTGTTAGAAAAAATTATTTCCTCCGAAGTCACCGCTGGCAATGCCGCTTCAGTGAACAACTTTCTCGCCGGTCTGCCAAACGCTGATCAGCTCGCCTTACACTCAGAATCATCGTTTCAAGCGGATCAATCTTTAGACCCCTTGCGCGATGCGGAAGAGGCACTCTCAAAGCTATCAGAAAAAGTTCTCAACAAACGATACGCCGCCAATCAATCAGCATTGGCTCAGCCAGGACTCGCAGGAGATAAGCTCAATCAACTTCTACGCGAGGCCACAGAGATCAATCAATTGCTCACGGCGTTAGGCAGAAAAACCATCGCCGATGACCGACCATCGTTAGGCAAATCTAGCAAATCAGAAAAGAAACCTTTCAAGCGCGACTTCCCTAACAAAAATAATGGCGACGAGAAAAAGCCATGGCAGAAAGATGCGTAATCACTCCCCGCTCCCTGCTTGTTTGCGGTAACCCTTTGTTAGCTCAGCGAATTTTTTCTTCATGCTTTCCAATTTCTCTGGCTGTTTCTTGGCGAGATTTTCATGCTGACCTAAATCATGCTCCAGATCATAAAGCTGCTCCTTCGGAGCATCGGACTTGATCTTACCGTTCTCATCAATATCGCTATTGTTGAAATTCATTTTTTTGTAATTTAGCCCAAATGGTTTTGCTGGTTCAGGCGCCGTTTTGCCACCAGAGCCCTGCTTGGGAATGTAAACCCAGGGGCCTTGTCGCAGCGCTAAGCTACCCGTGCCGTGGAGAATCGCCTCGTTGCGATTGATCGGCGATTTGATCGGATCGAGCAGCGCGGCAAGCTCTGAATGCCCGTCGGGCGAGGCACCAGCGGGCACCGCAGCACCTACCGCGGCGGCTAGGGTCGCCATCAGATCGACCTGATGAAAAAACGGTTTGCGCTCGGTGCCAGCAGGAATGTGTCCTGGCCAACGCGCGCAGAACGCCACACGATGTCCGCCCTCCCAGGCATCGGTTTTCTGACCTAACAACTCGCCATTGGTGCGATGTCCCGCACGCATCGCACTACCCTCATAACGTCCTGCATTATCACTAGTAAAAATCACCAAGGTGTTTTCTGCTAGACCCTGTTTTTTTAGGACATCTAACACTCGCCCCACGCAGTGATCTAACTGCTGCACGTAGTCGCCATAAATCCCTGCCTTGCTCTTGCCGCGAAACTCCGGCGCGGGGTTGATCGCGTTATGCGGCGCTTCCCATGCCAAGTATAAAAAGAACGGCTCATTGACCTTCTGCGCGGTAAGAAATTTCTCTGCCTCTTCCGCCAAGATCAGATCAAGTTTGTCATCCGGACGCAACTCCATCGCCTTTTTGCCGCCGACCTGTTTGCCATGCGCCCCGGTGCCAGGCGACTGATCGACGCTAATCGGATCATCTTTTTCCAACCCTACAATCCAATGATCTCTCACAAAAACCAACGGCGGTTCTGAATGCGTACGCGGTGTGCCAAAATACGAATCAAAACCAAATTCTAACGGCCCTGGCTTTAGTTCAGCATTCCAATCAACCTCTGTTTTCATGCCGAATCCATTGTGCCATTTCCCCAATGCCGCCGTGCGATAGCCAGCAGATTTCATCACCCCCGGTAGCAGCACCTGGCCCGCATCAAAGTTGCAAGCATAGTCCATCGAGCGGCTCATGCGAAAAGGATAACGCCCAGAAAGAATGGCATAACGTGATGGCATGCAAATACCACTGAAGGAATGAGCATC
>CAIRGO010000091.1 GCA_903878115.1 Akkermansiaceae bacterium
AGGCGGAGGATCTTCATGGCTTCGATGCCGCTTATGCCGGGCAGGTTGATGTCCATCAAAATGACATCCGGCACCTGACCGATGGCCAGCGCAATGCCGTCTTGGCCATTCATGGCGCTAAGCAATCGCAGATCAGGATGACGCGCGATGATTTGCTCGACCAGTTTGAGGTTGGCAGGGTTGTCTTCCACATATAGCAGCAGTCGTTGATCCGGCCCGGTCGGGATGGGAGATGCGGTCATGACGGTGTTGACCGCTTTGGTGTATTCCTCGTGGTGAGTTGTATCATGGACCAGCTCGATCCAAAACACGCTGCCAGTGCCGACGGTGCTTTCAACGCCGATCTGGCCCTGCATCAGCTCGACGAGTCGTTTGCTGACGACGAGGCCAATGCCAGTGCCTTCCTCCCCTGTGGCTTCTTTGCCGAGGCGATTAAAGGCTTGGAACAACTGCGCCAGCATTTCTTGGGTGAGACCTACGCCCGTGTCCTTGACGCTGATGCGCATGCAGCCTGTGCGGCTCTGGGTGCAGTCCACTTTCACTCTGCCACCTGTCTGGTTATACTTGATGGCGTTGGAAAGTAAATTGATCAGCACCTGCTTCAACCGGGTGCGGTCCGCTTTGACGTAACAAGGCTCGGTGAATGTCGGAAAGGTCATGCTGATGCCGCGCTTCTGCGCCTGTGGCTCGATCATGGTCTGGCACTCGATCAGGATCTCTCGCAGTGACAAAGCCTCCAGGGAGAGCGAGAGGCGGCCAGACTCGATCACGGCTAGATCGAGGATATCATTGATCAACTCCAGCAGGAACCAGCCTGCGTGCAGAATTTGGTCGATGCTGGCCTTCTGCGTCGGCGTGGGCAGCGGTGAGTCAGACTCCATGAGCTGGGCAAAGCCGAGGATGGCATTGAGCGGCGAGCGTAGTTCATGGCTCATGCTGGAAAGGAAGTCGGACTTGGCCAAATTGGCCTTTTCCGCCGCTGCCTTGGCGGTTTCTAGTTCGATGGCCTTTTCACGCAGTGTCCTGCTTGCGCCGCAGCTCGATGACCTGCGCGATATGCGCCATTTTTGCATCCAGCAATGGCACCACGGCGTCCAGATGGACTCGGGCATCTGGGATCTTGGCAAGCCCACGCAATTCCTGCAGACGACCAGCAAGACCCTCGCGCGCATTCAAAAAGGGTTCTTAAAAAGCCTCGTCACCTGTGAGTGAATAGCCGCGCTGCCCAGTCTCCGCATCTTTGAGTTCAGACATCAACTCTTGCGCTTGGCTGATGACTATGTGGTTATGCTGCCGCTTCTCGGCGGCTTGCTCGATCTGTCCGTAGGCCCAGAACAAAGATAGCGTTCCCAGCGCCACCAGTAAGAGTGCGACAGCCAGCACACCCCAAATTTTATAAGAGCTTTTCAAGCTCTCCCTCTCTCAATGCAAGCACGAGTTCCCGAAGCCACAGCGGCGGTCATCTCGGTCACCTCGGGGGGCAGTCCTTGGAAACGGGCATTTTTCATTCTTCGAAATTCGCTCTGGGTATTCCCTTGAAAGATTACCTGTTCCGGATAGCTCATGGAAGACACATACCAATTACAAGAAACAGTTACAATCATTAAATTTCATTCAAAAATTTTGCAATGCGACCGACCCCGGAGACGGAGAGCGACCCCGGAGAAATATGCCGAGGCCACCGGTTGAACGTTAATGTCACGAGAGGAAGCCGAGGAAAGGTAGATAAAATTTCCACCACTTCGTCACATATTACGAATTGAAAGTTTAAATCAATTTAAATCGTCATATAATACGATTTATTTAAGTATTTATAATCCTAGCACTTTCGCTGAGTTTAATAAAATTTATTCGCCATAAATTGCGAATTAGATCAATTAATTTTAATTATTCGTCATATATTACGACTTGACAATTGATTATATTTTGATTCAATCACCGCCATGAAGTTTCAGGAGCTGAATCATGATGATGCGATTTTGCAAGAAATGGGCCGGAGATTGGTGCAATTTCGCATTGATCTGAATCTGACCCAAGCCGAATTGGCGAAAAGGGCTGGCGTGGGAAAGCGCACGTTGGAGAGGCTGGAAACGGGAGAAACGACTCAGACTCGGACCTTGTTTCGCATTTTTCGTGAGCTGGAGCTGCTCGAAAAGATTGAAATGGTGCTCCCGGAACCCACCGCACGGCCATCGCGTGCGATCAAGCAAGCCGAAGCGCTGCCGAAGCGAGTGAGTAGGAAAAGGACCGATCAAGCGAAAGCTGGGCCATGGAAGTGGGGTGACGAACTATGATGACTCAAGCCACCGTCAGACTGTGGGGCACGGACATTGGATACGTGACTTTCGACTCCGAGCGGCAAATGGCCGATTTCGAGTATGCCCGTGACTTCCTGAGCAGTGGCATGGAGATTTCGCCGTTACGGATGCCCTTGGCAACTCGGGTGTATCAATTTCCGGAACTCTCACCCAAATCCTTCCGCGGTTTGCCTGGGTTGCTGGCCGATTCACTTCCTGACAAATTCGGCAACGCGATCATCGACACTTGGCTAGCAACGCAAGGCCGCAAGCCGGAAACCTTCCATGCGGTGGAGCGCCTTTGCTACATCGGCACCAGAGGCATGGGTGCGTTGGAGTTCAAACCTGCCCACAGTCGAGGTAAAACTAGTTCGTCGAAGATTCATGTCGCGGCATTGGTGAAACTTGCCTCAGAGATTCTAACGCATCGATCATCGCTCTCTACCGTATTCGCCGATCGCGAGGGTGATCAAGCGGTGCGCGAGATTTTGCGGGTGGGTACTTCAGCCGGAGGAGCGAGAGCCAAGGCCCTTGTCGCTTGGAATCCGGAAACCAACGAAGTCCGCTCAGGTCAGGTCACCGCACCCATCGGTTTCGAATACTGGCTGATGAAATTCGATGGCGTGAGAAACAATCGTGATAAGGAGCTGACCGACCCGGAAGGCTACGGGGCGATTGAGTATGCCTACCACCGGATGGCCAAAGACGCGGGGATCGCGATGATGCCCTGTCGATTGTTTGAGGAAAATGAACGGCGTCACTTCATGACCAAGCGATTTGACCGTGCGGACGATGGCGCTAAATTGCACATGCTGTCATTGGCTGCGCTTGCGCATTACGATTTTAATCTGCCTGGGGCCTACGGCTACGAGCAGGCGATCATGACGATCAAGCAGCTTGGACTGGGGAGTGAAGCTCTCGAACAGCAGTTCCGGCGCATGGTCTTTAACATTGTGGCAAGTAACCAAGATGATCATGTCAAGAACATCGCCTTTCTCATGGATCGAAAAGGTGCTTGGTCTTTATCGCCGGCATTCGACGTGACCTATAGTTTTAATCCGTCGGGTGACTGGACTTCGGCGCATCAAATGACTCTGAATGGCAAGAGAGATGACTTTGTGATGGAGGACTTCGTGTCTTGCGGCAAGCTTGCTCAATTAAAACAAGGTCAGGCGAAAGCGATTGTTGCAGAAATTCAGAAAGTGGTTTCCCAATGGCATGACTATGCCGATGAAGTGGGTGTGCATCACAAACATCGCGATAAAGTTTATCGTGCGCTTAGACTTGATCCGTTCAGATGATACTCGTCGTAAAAATCTCTTCTCACATTATATCTCATTTTCCCATTTAGGATTCTATTTGAAAAAGGCCTGGCCGAGAAAATTGGATATTGACATAACGAACTTTATCGTTACAATAAATCCCGTGATGACAAACATCGTTAGCTTTTCCCGCGCACTGGGTGATACCACCCGCTGGCGCATTGTGCGTCTCGTTCTCGATGAAGCCCTTTGCGTGTGCGAACTAGCGGACATTTTGGAAATGCCGCAATCCTCGGTTTCCAGTCACGTTCAGGTGATCCGCAGGGCGGGTTTGCTGGTGAGTGAAAAATGTGAAAAATGGACCTATTTTCGGATTGATCGAAATTTCCGCAAACTCATTGCCACGTTGGAGAAATTCTTCTCCGGCTCCGATGAAAGCGTTTTCCAAGCGGACGATGCCAAATTCGTTCAGCGGCTCGCCAAACGCGCGGACAGTTGCTGTCCCGGTCCAAAGATCCTCGCATCCCGCAACTCTCTCAAAAAAATAACATCATGATCCTGTCCGAACTCAAATCCCTGCTCTCCGACCACTCCCAGCTCTATTTCCGCATCCGCTTGCCGGAGGGAGGCGACGTGCCGGTATCCTTCCACATCACCGAAGTCGGACGTCTAGAAAAAACCTTCTTGGATTGCGGCGGAACCCTTCGTGAAAACACGACCTGTCAGCTCCAGGTTTGGGTAGGCGAAGACTATGATCATCGGATCGAAACTGGCAAAATGGCCTCCATTCTCGAAAAGGC
>CAIRGO010000092.1 GCA_903878115.1 Akkermansiaceae bacterium
GCTTGAACACCGCTTCCTTGACACCGATTTCCTCGAACACGGCCTCGATCACCATGTCGGCGTCCTTCAGGTCGGCGTAGTCCAGCGTGGTGCTCAGGAGCGCCATGCGCTGCGCGTACTTGTCAGCCCCGAGCTTGCCCTTCTTCACCTGGGCTTCGTAGTTCTTGCGGATGGTGGCCACCCCCCGGTCCAGCGCTGCCTGCTGGGTTTCGAGCATCACGACCGGCAGGCCCGCATTGAGGAAGTTCATCGCGATGCCGCCGCCCATGGTGCCGGCGCCGATCACGGCCAGGCGCTCGACCTTGCGCACCGGCGTGTCGGCCGGCACGTCGGCGATCTTGCTTGCGGCCCGCTCTGCAAAGAAGGCGTGGCGCAGGGCATGGCTCTCGGGGGTCACCATCAGCGCGGCGAAGGCCTCGCGCTCGTAGCGCACGCCGTCGTCAAAGCGCGCCTTGACTGCCTGTTCCACGCAGTCGACGCAGCGCGCCGGGGCCGGGAAGTTCTTGGCCACCGTCCGCACGGTGTTGCGCGCGAACTGGAAAAAAGCATCGGGGTTGGGGTGCACCGCCTTCAGATGGCGCACCAGCGGCAGCGGGCGCGCCGCGGCCACCGACTGCGCAAAGGCGATCGCCCCCTCGAGCAGGTCGCCCTCGACGATCTTCTGGAAGAGCTGCTGCCCCGGCGCCTGAGCCAGCACCTCACTCTTGATGGGCTCGCCGCTGACGATCATGTTCAGGGCGTTCTCCACCCCGATCGCCCGCGGTAGCCGCTGGGTGCCGCCCGCACCCGGCAACAGCCCGAGCTTGACCTCGGGCAGGGCCACGCTCGCGCCCGGCGCTGCCACGCGGTAATGACAGCCCAGCGCCAACTCCAGACCACCGCCCATGCAGACGGTGTGCACCGCGGCGATCACCGGCTTGGTGCTGTGCTCGATGGCGTCGATCACGCTCATCAGGTTGGGCTCGGCCATCGCCTTGGGCGAGCCGAACTCCCGGATGTCGGCCCCGCCCGAGAAAGCCTTGCCCGCCCCGGTGATGACGATCGCCGTCACCGCAGAGTCTGCCAAGGCCCGGTCCAGGCCCACGGCGATACCCCGGCGAGTCTCGAAGCCCAGGCCGTTGACGGGCGGGTTGTCCAGGGTGATGACGGCGACAGTGCCGTGGAGTTGATAGTGGGCAGTCATGGAAAGGCCTCGGAATTCTTAGGGGCGCTGATAGCGACGGCTGGAGTCAGCCAAGGGACCGCAAAGCCACCGTAGGCAACAGGTCAGGGAAAAAGCACGATCGTTCTATTCTGTACTTGCAGGTCAACCGTCCATGTCGCATCAGTGACATGGACGGACGACGGAGGACGGCCACTGAGCAGCGAAATCCCGCCGCGAACGCACAGCAGACTAAGCTTAATCAAAGGATTTCATAGATGTCGTAGGCGACCTTGCCGCCCCCAAAGTTTTTAACTTTTCCTACGGCAAGTATGTCGTTCAACCAACCATACTTCTTGGAGGCTGTTTCAAAGCAGGGCGCGGCACGTAAATATAAATCCGTACCTGGGATGGACTCACCAGCAGCCATGCGCTGCATCAAACTCGGATTCAGACGAACCACACCCTTGTACTGACAATATATCGCCTCACCATCGTCTGCCATGAAGGCAAGGCGAACATCCAGACTCCAATTTCCATTAGCCTGAACTCGCACCCAATCACCGCTTGGTGCTATGACTTTCGCGTTGATCCTCGGACTCTCGATATTCGCCTCAATCACGTTGATGATCAGCAGGCTCTCACCTACTGGCGTTGGTGCATCAATCGTTATATTCAAACTCATGAGCCAGCGGCTCTCTAGCGTCGAGGTATTAATTTTGGATCTCACAAGAGTTTCAATGCAAAAAATTGCAACAAATCGCCTAAAAAACCAGTCCTCTGATCGTTGCAAATCAATGAGCGCAACAACCAGCAGAAGTTTTAATGACCAATGAACAGCTCAAACGCCACCAAATACCCTGAAACCACTGTAGTCAACCGCAGCGCTCTCGCACTGTTCGCGATACGATGGAAAACCACCAAAATAGAATAATATTCTACGGGGCTTGCCGGGAATATTATCCCCCATGTAATAATTATTTGACTTCGGAAAAAGGGTCATCGCTCCAATGTCGTCATTCAACTTGACCCAAGCTGCCTCACTTTCAAGCAGCGGCTCAATACACTTCTTGCCATTGGTCTTCAATGTCGAAATTAGCCGACTAATCCATTGACCTTGGTATTCAGCCTGCAATAAAGGATTATAGAAAGGGCTCCCAGGGCCATTCATCCAAAGCAAATTTGGAAATCCCTCCGTCATCATACCAAGATAGCTTGTATGACCAGTCTCCCAGCGCTTCTTCAAAGATTGATTACCACGACCCCTGATGTCGATTCTGTCCATCGCTCCCGTCATCACGTCAAAGCCGGTCGCAAAAATAATGACGTCCAGATCGATCATCTGCCCGCCAACCGAAATTCCGTTTTCATAAAACCCATCAATGGGCTTTTCGCGCAAGTCGACCAGAGTTACATTTTCTCGATTATAAGTTTCGCAATAATCTGTATCAGCAGACAATCTACGAGTGAGAATATGATAATCCGTTGGGACGAGCTTCTCGGCAACCTCCGGGTCACGGATCCGCTCCCTGGTCTTGCTTCGAATAAATTCACCGAGAGTTTCGTTGGCCGATTCACTAGTGAGAATATCTGTATAAGTGTAGTAAAAACACAAACCACCAGATTGCCAACGCGTTTCATATTCACGTAGGCGTTCGTCTGGCGGCACCTCCAGCGCAGACTGGGTTGGCACCGGCTCCACCTGTGAGTTCACCAGGGTAAAACCTGCAAATGAATTTGCTTCTGCACTGCGAAGTGCCGCGTAATTGTTCTTGACCTCTTGGTGCAATTTTGTCTGAGATGAACAATTTCGCAACGGTACCGTGTACGCGGGAGTTCGTTGGAAAACTGTCAAGTGTTCGGCAGTCTGCGCGATCCGCGGAATAGCCTGGATCCCCGATGAGCCTGTTCCAATGATACCCACTCGCTTACCGGAAAAATCAACCTCATCGTGCGGCCAGCGCGAAGTCAAGTACTGCTCCCCCTTGAATTCGGTCAAGCCATCAAAATTTGGCTCGATCGGCGCCGAAAGCAAGCCTGTGGCGAAAACACAGAACTGTGTTGTAAACGTCTCATTGCGATTTGTCCTGACCACCCAACACAGCGTTTCTTCATCGAATATTGCAGAAACAATTCGAGTGTCAAACGAGATATCCTCACGCAGATTAAAGCGGTCAGCTACATGCTGGCTATATTTCAAGAGCTCCGGCTGACCTGCATAGCGTTCAGTCCAATTCCACTCCTGTTGCAGTTCCTCAGAGAATGAGTATGAATACTCAAGACTCTCTATATCAACTCGCGCCCCTGGATAGCGATTCCAATACCACGTACCACCCACATCAGAGCCCGCCTCAAAACATTTGACAGACAAACCACTGCACTTCGCCTGATGCAGCATGTACATACCAGAAAAGCCTGCGCCCACCACAATAAGATCAAGGCGTCCGCCAGTGGAATGTGAAGATGACATGATATTTTTCCTTATTTTTTCCAGATCAATCACGAACTAGCTTAACCGGCAAAGTCTTCGGCCCATAATTAATGAAACCCGAAGACTGATAAACGACCGGCCCATTACCAGGTTCGACCGCGGCGTATCGATCCAAAATACCATTGATCATCACTGCCGCCTCATTGCGAGCCACCGCGCCCGCGATACAGTGATGAATGCCATGACTAAATGTAAGATTCTTACCAACATTTGGCCGATTTAAGATGAATTCGTGCGGCTTCTCAAATACGGACGCATCGCGGTTTCCTGAAGCAAAAAAGAGGGCGACCCAATCACCTTCACGCATTTTGGTACCATTGACTTCAGTATCTTGAGTACATTCCCGAAATAGGCGCTGAATGGGGCCGTCCCGACGGATACTCTCCTCAAGGAAAGGGCGCACCAGAGTGCGATCCTTCCGCATTTTCTGATACAAGTCAGGCATCTCCAACATCGCCGCCACTTGATTCCCAAGCAGATAGACGCTGGATTCGGCACCACCGGCAACCATGGTGATA
>CAIRGO010000093.1 GCA_903878115.1 Akkermansiaceae bacterium
CCAATACCACGCTGGTTCCGATCGCGGATGGGGTGGTGACCTTTTACGAACAGCACTACCCGAAGCCCGAACCCGGCAAGCCACGCTTCGCGCCGGCGATGAGCTTAGAAACCTACCACACCGCTGAGGATCCGGCACCAGTGATTGTTGGCCTCCGTACGGTGCTCACCCGTTTGCTGGAATTGCCCGAGTCGCTAACCACGCCGAAGCAACGCGAAAAGTGGACCCGCTTCCTCGCGGAGTTGCCGGATGCCCCGATGGGTGAAGAGAACGGCAAACGCTGGCTTCTGCCCGCCCGCACCTTCTCGGATCGCAGAAACTCGGAGAACCCCGAACTCTACGCTGTGTTTCCCTACCGCGCCTACGGCCTTGGCAAGCCTGATCTCGAAACCGCTCTCGAGACTTGGAACCGGCGTGTGATCAAGGCCACGGGCGGGTGGCGGCAGGATTCCATCCAAGCCGCGCTGCTCGGCCTGACCGATGAGGCCAAGGGCTATGTCGTGAGGAACGCCACCGAACCGACATTGATCGGCCAGATGCCGCACAAGCCCTCAAGGTTTCCCGCCTTCTGGGGGCCGAACTTCGACGGCACACCCGACCAATGCCAGGGTTCGGTGACCCTGATCGCGCTGCAGCGAATGCTCATGCAATGCGACGGCGACACGATCCGCTTGGCTCCCGCCTGGCCGAAGGACTGGAACGCCAACTTCAAACTCCATGCTCCGAAAAACACCACCGTCGAAGGCCGCGTCGAAAACGGCAAACTGACCGACCTGAAAGTAACACCCGAATCCCGCCGCAAGGATGTGGTTTTTGGGGATGAATTCAAATAAACCGAAATTAAACAAACCACCTGAATGAAAAAAACAACTGTCAGAATCAAAAAAACCGAGAAAATCACATTTGTCTTTCCCGTGAAATCAGTCGCTGGGAACATCCACTCCCCCTCCACAGGGGTAATTCTCCACTGCGATTGATTCACCCACCAGCAACCACCATACCCTTGATCAAACTTTTCTCATGAGCACTCCCGCCCTTCTCCCCCGTCACTTCATCGCCCCGTTCCTTCTTGTCACAACGCTCTTCAGCCTTTGGGGCTTTGCCAACGACATCACGAACCCCATGGTCGCGGCGTTCAAAAATGTGCTGCTCCTGTCGCATTTTGAAAGCTCGCTGGTGCAGGCGGCTTTTTATGGCGGCTATTGTGTGATGGCGTTTCCTGCCGCGCTTTTCATCCGGCGGTTCACCTACAAAAGCGGAATCCTCGCAGGCCTCGCGCTGTATGCCGTGGGGTGCCTGCTCTTCATCCCGGCCGGCAGCTCGAGGGAGTTTGGCTTTTTTCTCGCGGCCTATTTCATCATGACCAGCGGCCTGGCGTTTCTGGAAACCACCGCGAACCCCTACATCCTCTCTCTCGGACCCGATGAAACCGCCGCGCGGAGGTTGAATTTCGCCCAAGCCTTCAACCCGGTCGGCTCCCTGATCGGAATGTTCGTCGCGAAAGATTTCATCCTCGCCAAACTCAACGTCACCGACGAAGCCTCCCGCCGCTCCTTGGCGGTAGCCGATCCGGCCGCCCTTGAAAAAATCCAGGTCTCCGATCTCGCCATCATCGTCTGGCCGTATGCCATCCTTGGTGCTGTCGTGCTTCTGGCATTCCTTGTTTTTGCGATCCTACGCCTTCCCGATTCCACAGAGCAGGATGCCCGCAACTCGAGCATCGGCGCCTCTCTCGGCCGCCTCCTTCGAAAGCCCGATTACATTCGCGGGGTTGTAGCCCAGGCCTTCTATGTCGGCGTCCAGATCATGGTCTGGACCTTCATCATCCAATACGCGGTGAACGAACTCGGACTCTCTGCCGCTCCCGCGCCGGGCTGGAACATCGGTGCAATGAGCGGCTTCGTTTCCAGTCGCGTCGATTGCACCTCCCTGCTGAAATGTTTCAATCCCGGGCGCCGTCTCGCCTTGCTGGCGGTCGCCGGTGGCGTGCTCGTGC
>CAIRGO010000094.1 GCA_903878115.1 Akkermansiaceae bacterium
GAATATGCTGCATGGATGTATCAAACCTATTTAGCAAAACAAAATGATGACGGTTCATGGAACAGTCGCGAAGCGGGACGCGTTTATGGAACATCCATTATGGTTCTGGCATTTACGGTTCCTTATCGTCAATTGCCCATCTACCAACGTGATGAAACAGTTTCGGAAGATCTGGAAAAATAATGTCTAACGGAAATCTGCGGCATATTGCGCGACATCATCTAACAAAAATTTATCTGGGGCGCAGGCCAATGCCATGCCGTCAAGATACATCAAACTCTTGATCACAGGAAAAGCGCCCTCGGGGAATTGCAAGCCTTCTTCCACGGCCATTCGAATGGTTTTCATCATCTGCGTTGTGAGACTTTGCTCACCTATTCGTCGCTGGCCAAACTCGGCATAAAGCTCATCAAACTTACGTCGGAACTTTTCTGGACTAGGAAGAGTTTTCACACTCAATGCCTCAATCGCACGCGCCGCATTTGTGTAATCTTTTTTGCCGAGACAAACCATAAAATCTAACAAACCACGCGAAAATGCCACTGGGACTTTTTCGACATTTGCATTATCGATGAATAAAAAATTCTCTCCGTCAAAGAATATGTTTCCGGGGTGGAAGTCACCGTGGAACTCACCTTGGAAGAATAAAAAATAGCCATGAATACGAAACAGCATGAGCAAATTTTCATAAGTAAATTTTTTCTCCTGCAATAATTTTCTAACGGTTGGCGCATCAACAAATTCACTCACGAGAATTTTGTCGGTCGAATACTCACGATAGTCACGTGGGAATTTTAGAAGCGCTAGGTGAGGCAATTCTTTGATCCGCGAATCTCGCAATTCTTTTAATTTTTCCGTGCCATCCCACTCGGCTAACAGATTCATTTCTGTCACCGTAGTGCGGCGAATCGTTTCTAAGGTGCCGATCGGATCAGCAAGTCGTTGCAGAGGCGGATAGAAAAACAATGCTGTCTTCGCCAAGAACCTCACCGCGGCTACATCTTTTTGAAACGATTCTGCATGATCTTGTCGGAGAACTTTGATGACCACCGCCGTACCATCGCGCAATAGCCCGCGATGCACTTGCCCTAAGGATGCCACGGCTAAGGGCACTGAATCAATTTCAACAATATTTTCGATGAATGCTGATGGCGCTTCTTTTTTCACAATCGCCATAAATTCTGCGCTGCTCATCGGGGTGGCTTGCTCATAGAAACACTGCAATTTCGCCGTTTTCTCTTGGCCTAACAAATCCGCACGGATTGCATACATCTGGGCAATTTTCACCGCCAACAATCCCATGGACTCAATTTTTTTGGGATCGAGCTGATCCGCCGGACCAAAAATCATCCGAAAAAGTTGTATGTATCGCCATGAGCGCATGCGCCACGTTCGACGATAATTGCTATTTCGCAAGCATTTCTGTGAAATGGACAATACTAACTAATGAATTTAACGTTTCATCCCTAAATTGATCTTTTTTGATTGCATAATATTTTTGAGGAGCGCATTGTAGACGTGCAGTTCATTACTGCTTATCGAATTATAAACAACTGCTTTTGCGACAAACAAAAGCTGCTGGGCGCGATCAAGTCGCGCTCTGTGTATGCTCGGCAGTTAATTTGTTTTCAACTCCAGCAGTCCAATATAAACGACTCTTATTAAAACAAACTACACCCTCTCCTACCTCGCCTTTTCGCTATTCCTCCACGCGCAAGAGCCCATCAGCGATGAAGCCGTGCTTATCGACCCTATCGTTCGCGAGCCTGCCGCAGTCACTCCCGCAGAACCGCAAGAACGTCTCGTTGTCCCGCCAGAGAACATCCTTGAATCAAAAATCGTCTATCGCGATGGTCAGAAATTCACCCTTCAAGAAATCGTCCCCGTCGAACTAGAGCCTGTTCCTGAACCACCTGCTCCCACGCCCCCAACAGAAGAACAACTCGCCGAACGCGCGGCTAGGAAAACAGCCTCAGACAAGCAAGTATTGCTCATGCTTTCTGCTACCGTTTACGATGGCACCCGCACCCTTCTCCGTTGGTCAAGCCAAGGCGAAGTCCCCGTCCGCACATTTCAAGCATGGAGTAATGTTAACTTCCACAACCTAACAACCCTGTATCACTTCAAGAAAAACAAAACTGTCTATTCGCTCATGTTCGGAGTTGGCGATGAAGACACTGCCAAAACCGCCGTACGTTTTGTTAGATACGGAAGAACCTACACCCCGCCCACCATTCCAGAATTACCTGCCGATAGCGGCACAGAACCTACCTTCCAAGTCATCTCCGGTGAACCTACCCCCGCCGACCTAGAACCGATACACGGTCTCCACGAAATCTACCAAAAAAACCACCAAGCACTCATTGCAGAAACCCAACGTATCAAAGCCATCCGCGCCCAGGAAGCCGCTGAACGATTAGCCAATCCACCCGACCCCAAGCCCGACATCATCATCCAATACTGGAACATCGAAGAACCAGCCGACAACTCTAACCAAGAAGGTACAACAAAATGAAATCCTTCTTCACTTCCTCAAAACTTCGCGCCCGTAGCGTCTTAGCGGTTCACCTTCTTCTGCTTGCGCCAATCCACGCCGTTCTCGATGTCAACGTTAATGGCATGAGTGATCTGTGGGAAAGACAACACAACAGCGGCGATCTTTTTCCTAACACATTCCTCGGCACTGCAGATCCCGACACCGACGGCTGGACCAATGCAACCGAATCCATCGCTGGCACCAATCCCCATCGTGCCAACCCGCCTGATGGTATCATCGCCACCACCATAGCACCCACAACTACGTTCGGAGCTTTTACCCTCACTTGGCCCACCATCGCAGGCAAAAACTACCGTCTGCAAGCCAGTACTAATCTAATCAATTGGCTAAACGTAGGCAACCCCATCATCGGCACCACCCCGAGCCACACCTTGGGCATTAGTGCCATTCAGCCCGACACCACAGTTCCGCCCAAACTTTTCTGGCGTATCGTCGCCAGTGATATAGACACCGACACCGATGGTCTCACTAACGCCGAAGAAGTGCGACTAGGTTTAGATCCCGCGAACGCAATGAACATTCCCGGAATTCCTGATCTATGGCTGGCCACACACTTCTTTAACGAATTACTCACTGTCGGCTTAACTGCCGTCGTCGCCAATCCAGATGCCGATGGTGACGGCAGAAGCATCCAGCAAGAAAATGCCGATGGCACCGATCCTAACAAAGCTGACACCGATGACGATGGTCTTAACGACAGCATCGACGCAGATCCGCTTGACCCCATCATCAACTGGCAAAAAACAGGCAGCCCAAATTTTGCCGTCATAGAAATTTCCATTACAAATGTAGCAGATCTAACATACTGTGATCATAGTGCAAATGGCACCATTTTATTAGGCCGACCCGTTGCAAACGGCCAGCCAACAGCCGTGATCATTGACAAGCAACAGAACGTCGATGAAATACCTCGGACAACTGTCAACGGCATTGACGAAGGCATCTGGTTGACACATCTGCACGATGATCTAGTTCCATCAGTAATAAATACAGCGACCAGTGATGATTCCCTTTATGACCCAGTCACAAATACCTACCAAGCTTGGGATTGTCCTACCAATTACCAAGACATGATTTGTGATGTAAGAGACGGTCTCGTTATTGGGAGGAATTGGCTTAATGTATCAAGCTTTGATGATCTTATACGCCGCAGTCCCCAGGGAGATGCCCTTCCTGGACAAGACCCAGCATCAAACTCACAATATGCCTACATCGACAAAGATGCCAACATCACGAGCACAAATCAATATTGGGCAAAACAACCGGATGGCAGCTACACGGCGAAGCAATTTCCTGCCACAACAAATCTCACCCAAGCCAGCGTCGCATGCGCCACCCACACTCAACTCATCGCAGGAGTTGAAAAAAAATGGAACCTTGTGACACGGAGCGGTGCCCCAGGCTTACTCATATCGGAAAACGGCGGAGTCTTTCACAAAGCGACAAAACGCTTCGGCAGCAGAAATCTCCGCGCCGTCACCCGCCAAGGGTGGATATTCGATGATCAATTTAAGTTATGGACTGGTCAGCAATGGCAAACACTTCTCGAAATACTCGGTTCTGATTACACCCAAGCAGAACTCCTCGGCATCAACGACGAAGGTCTAGCCGTCGCCAAAATCAAGAAACTCAACCAACCCATGAAAATCGCTTTGCTCCTTCCTGTGGAGATTCAGAAAAGAGAAGATTCTCTGGGGAAATGGGTTACGGTTAAAGATCTCAAGGTTGCAAAATGGGAGGCGGCATTTGATCAAACAGGGTTTAAGGATCAACATCCCGAGGGTATAGGTGGCTCTTTCAGAGATGTAGATTGCTTCCGCATTCGCATCAATACCCAAAACTTGCCCGAAGAGTTAAGGAAAATCTACATCGCCACCATAGGCTCTGCGGATGGCGAATACAACGACGATGCTACTGAGGTATTACTAGAGCTAGATGTGAATCCCTACAGCCCATCTGATGGTTTTCTATCCAAACCGATCATCCTTGTCGCGGATACGGTGGATAACAAATTCAAGAACGACAATGCCCAGAATGATCAAACACACATTGCAGCATTGGGGAGCAAAGTAGAATTCCGCATCAAGCAAGCCAATGGTGATCTCGTCGGTAGATTGCCAGTTCATAAGAAAAAAGCAGTGCATGTTGACTTGATTCTTCTTTGGCAGGGCGGGAATGGACCGACTCAATTAGCACTTGATAGAATAGCGGACGACGCAAAGGTGACCAAAGAGATATATGCCCAAGTTGGAATCGATGTAACGTTTACGATTGGCGCTTACAAGGTAAATGCGAGTGTAGATTTAAGTGATGGCTTGACATTGAGTACGCTGCAAAATCCGGGCGTTTTGCATCCCGAAGGAGAAGCTATTCTCAATGCTTTTGGAACTCCGAATAATCAAACCGATGTGATCGGCCTTTATATTGATGGAAGCATTTTTTCTGCTAGTAGCCCCGGTGGCGAAGTGCAAGGCACAGCCTTCTGGGATAATGCTGAAGTTTTGCCACATGTTAGGTATCCTGTAAGTTATTGGAATGATACTGTTTCGGCAACATACAAAGGCACTTTTCTTGTTAGCACTTCACGACTTAGCAAAGCTATTTTAGGTCATGAATTAGGCCATGTATTAAGTCTTTTACATCCTAATGATGAGAAGGTGCCAGAGTATCGTCAGGCTAAACGCAATCTTCTTAATGATGGCGTCAGTTATGGTGATTCATACCTAAATGACACGAAGAGGTTGATGTTCTTTCAGGAAAAGCGGATGCATAATAGTCAATTTATCAAAAACGCTCAGAACGATTAAATGCAATGAACCGATTTATACTAACTCTATTTGCCTGTTCTAGTATATTATTAGAAGCTAATCCTGGCGATTTAGAAGAATTAAGGCCAAAAATACACGATGAAAAACGTTATGAAGATCTTCTAGACGATCCTTTTAATAAAAGGTTTTTAAGTGTTATGTTGGATATACGATCTTATGCTGGAGATGGGGGATATGCGGTGTATAATCTTCATGAATTTGCATGGTGTCGTGAACAAGGTGTTAAAGCTCTACCACTGATGCTGGAAGTTCTCAAGAGGGAGCCTACCCCCAATGTAGGAGATAGCGGCGAAATCTGGTTTAGCCTCAGGTATAAATCGGCGGCATTAATATGGACCAGAGATTTCCCCACAGGAGATTCTCAGCCATTTCTTGAAGAAGTACGGCGGCAGCTGCCAGGGTGGTTAGAACGTCAAATTGCCAATAACGATTCACATACAGGCTTCATCCGTGATGCTTTAGAACTACTTGAAAGAGAAGGAGATGAATCTGATATTCCTCTCTTAGAATCATTTTTAAATGATGTTAACGGGATGAACAAAGAAAGCGCGCAAAAGAGTCTTACGAAACTCAACGAGCGTTTAGCTTCTGAAGCGACAGAGACATCACGAGTTCAACGCGGATTGAAATCCGATATTTCAAGAGAGAAGACAACTTCTCTATTTAATGAAGCGAATAACAGTGAAGAAAAGATAGCCGATGAAAAGAAATACCACCTGCCGAGTATCATTGCTTTTGCACTTCTTGTGGGCATCTTGGCGTTTCTCTTAAAAATCTACAAACTCAAGTTCAAGCCGTAAATGTTTTTTTATTTGCTCACTACTTTGAAGTGCGTATTGTAATTTCTAAATTATCTCTGCAAAGACTTTAGTTGATATGCATACCATC
>CAIRGO010000095.1 GCA_903878115.1 Akkermansiaceae bacterium
GCGACAATTCCCAACGATGGTATCCAAAGGCCAAAAGCCGCCGCAAATCCCGATAAACGCTTGGATCGGCGCAAAGAAGATCTCGCCACGAAGGAGAAAGTCAAAGCCCTCGCAAGCGATTATTGTGCTCTATTGCGCAATGAGGGCGGGGCATCCGCTGAAGAACTCGCCACTCTACGGGAGAACGTAAAAAGTCGTTTGGAGGAACTTGACCCCTCAGCGATCAGAGAATTCATGGGCGAATTCAACAGCAATCCCGATGTGAACTCCGGGATGAAGAGTGATGTCAACGAGTATGTCATGAATGTTTTTATCAAGAAATACCCGTTGGAGATGGCCCGAATGATGAGCAAGGCTCCCGAACTGTTTAGTATCAGTGATCAATCAATGCCCGAGAGAGTGATTTACGATCCGTTCAAGTATCTCATGTATTATTGTTGCCGGGAAAAAGATCTCCCGCTTGCTTTCCAGTGCCTTGCGGAAGCATCGCCAGAATTCCAATCCAAATACATCGGCGAAACGTTGCAATATTATGGGGATACCCCTCTAGGTCGAGCCGAGTTGTTCGAAGAGATGAGAGCCTTCGCCTCGACCCCAGAACAACGGGAGCTTGTGCGAGGCAAGATGAGCGATCTCCTCTTCGACCGTCCCGACGCAAAGGTTACGTTCGTTGAAGCGTCCGATTTGCTGCAAACGGCGAATTTATCCAGTGAGGAACTTGTCGCTGCCACCAAGGACATGGAGAAGAAAGTGCGAGTCGGCGAAACTGGCCAATGGCTCGACTGGCTGGCAAAAACCGGCATACCTGATGAGGTCTCCAAGGAACGTGCCTTCGACCTCGCCACTCGGTGGACAGAAAAAGACTACCTCGCCGTCGGCCAATGGCTCACCAGTTCGCCCAACAGTCCGGAGAAATCCGCCGTCGCCAGTGCCTACGCCGCCAAGACCTACCCTTACGATCCAGCGGGCGCCATGAAATGGGTCCAGACCCTGCCGCAAGGCCCTGACCGCAACAAGGCGTTAGAAACCATTTATCAAAACATGCCGAAAGATAGCGATGCCGCAAATGCCTTCGCGAGTGAGCATGGGCTTGCCAAGTGAACGATGCCGTTTACCATTCTTGTTAAGCGAAGGATCGTCATCGTCATTCCTTGATCTTGATCAATTCCATGCCGTGATGCTGGTATCTGCTTGGCAACGAGAGTCCGCAGAGGCATGTTGTGCGCGTTTACTAACCGTTTTTATACGATGAATCCAATCCAACGCATCCTGAATCAATTCCCGCTGATGATTTTAGACGGGGCCTTCGCCACTGAGCTGGAAAAAAGGGGATGTGACTTGAACCACAGTCTTTGGTCAGCTAAGGTGCTGATGGAATCACCGGAGATGATTGCAGAAGTCCATAGCGATTACTTCCACGCTGGGGCCGACTGTGTGATCACAGCAAGCTATCAGGCAACCGTAGAAGGCTTCCGCCGCCAAGGACTCAGCGAAAGGAATCCCTGCGAGGCGGTTGTGGCTATGGAGAAGGGGTTTGAAACCCCTTTTACTGTCAAGGAGCTTTCAGGTAGCTTGCTGATCATGCAATGCAGATTCCGTTACGATGATTGAGTTTGATCCCATTTATTTGCAGCGATTTCTCACCTGAAATAACCAGCACCGATGCTGCAGGAAACCAGCTCAGGTGAGAAACGGACCAACTCCGCTTTACCCGCCCGCGAAGTGGAACATCCACATTACTTGAGAAAATCCGCAGCTTGATAGAAACCTTTCTGGTCTTTGGTTGCGGCGCGGACTTTCTGCACGGACTGCGCTGTGACCGGCGCCGCTTTGTTGCCGAAAGCATTGCGCACAAATGTTAGAACATCGGCTACTTCCTCGTCTTTGAGAAATTTGAAGGGAGTCATCGGCACGGCACCAGTGTATTTCACGCCCTTAACTTCAATCGGGCCGACCAGTCCGTGCAGGGTCAAGCGGATGAGGCGGTTTTCATCACCTTGAATCCACTCACTGCCAGCCAATGGCGGGAATTGCGCTTCGGGCAGACCGTTGCCGTCTTTCTGATGGCAGGTGGCGCAATGTCCATCGCGCAGGAACACCTCGGAGCCGCGGAGGAACTGTGCTTTGTCCGCTCCGGTCAAATGCGTTTCAAATACCGGCGGCGCTTCGGCCTTGATTTGTTGGCCTTTGAGAGCGGCCGCCGCCGTATCGAAAACCGGAGAAATCCACTTGTCCATCGGATTCTCACCGTTTCCTTTATAGGCTTTGGCCGCATCCAATACACTGAGGCCGTCCGTACTCGCCAGCCATGATGCCGCGACGATTGCCTCGAGCCTGACGCGGCCATTCTCATCCGCTGCGCCTGCTTTCAGCAGTTCCGTTTGGTCGGGAATCGAATGGCCATTGTAGCGCAGGGCGCGGACGGCTGCCGCCCGAGCCTGAGGAGATTTGGCATTCAGAAGACTGCGCACGATGGGTTCGCTCACCTGATTGATGCCCCAGGTGACCCATAGCGCTTCGACGAGATGGTGTTCGTAGTTCGGATCGGATTTGTTCAACGCCTGCCCCCACGCTTTCACGGCAGCCAGCACATCGGCATGGTCTCTGCCGCGCAACTCGCGTCGGCTGCGATAGCGGGTGCGGTATTCAGGGAGTTCGAGATTTTTCAGCAGTTCATTGATCGATGCGCCGGCCACCTTGGCGGGTTTGACGAGCGGACGCGAAGGATAGGTGATGCGGAAAATGCGGCCATGGGCGTGATCGCGGTTGGGATCGCGGGCACTGTGCTGCATGTGACCAATCCTCGCATTGTGCCAATCGACCAGATACAGCGAGCCGTCCGGCGCAAACTCCATATCCACAGGACGGAAATTCGGATCGGAGCCTTTGACCAAATCATGACGGAAGGTGCTGACATAACCGGTGCCTTCGTCTTTCATGGTGTGTTGTTTGGTGCCCAGAAATCCGATGGTGTTGTTGATCAGCAAGTCACCCTGCACCTCATCGGGAAAGTGACGACTCGAGACGAATTCCAGGCCGGAGGTGGGACGCACCAGCACGGAGAGCAAATTCGGCGGGGTCGGACTGAAGCTGCCGAGCGGCACCTGCACGGAACCTTGCAACATCCAGCGCACATGTGGATCAGAAGTATCGGCGAAAAAATCCTGCCCCCAGTGATCGAATGCGATGCCCCAGGGATTGGGGATGGAAAGCCGCGCCGTTCTCTCCAGTTGCCGCCGCTCGGGGTTGTAGCGGAAGAAGCCGCCATTCGAGCTGCGGATCGGGCCATAGGCGGTTTCGATGTGACTGCGCAGAAACGTCCCCTCCGCCATCAGGATGGCACCCGAAGGATCGGCACAAAAGGCGGAAATGGCGTGGTGTGTGTCGTGATCATCGAAGCCACTCATCACGATGTCCTTTACGTCGGCTTTGTCGTCACCGTCGGTGTCCTTGAAGAAAATCAACGAGGTTCCCTGCGCCACGTAAACCCCGTCATGCGAAAACTCAAAACCCATCGGTAAATGCAGTCCATCGGCGAAAGTGGTTTGTTTGTCCGCGCGGCCGTCGCCATTGGTGTCCTCGAGGATGATCAGCTTGTCATTCGGTAAAGGATCGCCGGGCCGGTAGTGCGGATAAATCGGCATCGTCGCCACCCATAAACGACCTTTGTTATCGAACGACAACTGCACTGGATTCGCTAGGTCAGGAAACTTGCTTTCATCGGCGAACAACTCGATTTGATAGCCTTGCGGAACAACCAACGTTTTCAACGACTCTTCGGCGGAAAGATACTTGATGCCCTTGTCCATCTCACCAATGTTCGGCAGCGCTTCGGTCTTCGCATCAGCCGCCGCCACATCGAACTGTTGCCCTGCCGCCAATGCCCAAATGGCTTGCTCGCGGACCTTCACCATTTGTTCCAATTTGCGCAGTTCCGCCGGGTAGTTTTCGGAACCGAATGGATTACGCCGCCGTCCATACACGTGCACGCCGTTGGGGATTTTGTAGTAACTCTGCCACATCCGTCCGAAGTCCTCGACGGCCTTCTTGAGATCCGCCGCGCTCGCCTTCGACACTGGCTTGCTTGCGCCGAAAAGTTGATCGATCAACACCGGTGCCAATTGCGCATAACCCTCGTCGGTCAATAAGGCGCCATCGCGTGTTAGCGGCGTGCTGCCCTTGACAAACCATGCACTCGTGGGCGCAAAGAGATTCACAAAAGTGAGTTTGTGCGCGGCGGCCACATCTTCCATGGCTTTGGCATACAGCGCCAAGTTGGCATTCTGCGTGGTGCCAGTGGGTGTGCCGTAGAGCGCCGATAAATCTTGAAACGCAGTAGGCGAAACGAGCGCCAATTGCGGGGCTGATTTGTCGTTGTATGTCTGCTTAAGCGTGTGATCGATGAATGCCTCAAGCTCCGCCTTGAAGTTCGGCAAACCTGCGGGTCCATCGAACGATTCGTTGAATCCGAAGAACGCGACGATGATATCCGGCTTCAATTGTTTCAACCATGCATCGGGCTCTGGGTAGCTGCCTTCCCCAGAATTGCCCCCCCAATTGTCTTTGGCTTCGACCAAGTTGCGAAATCGTTCACCGCCGGGAAAAGCCCATGGACTTTTCCGTCCAGCATTGGGGCGAAAGGCAGGAGTATCGCCCTCGTCACACATGTTCCGAATCACCAAATGATACTCGGGGTATCGACGGTGCATCTCGGTTTCAAAATGCCCATAGTGCAGCATCCGCGACCCCAAACCGCCGCCGAGCAGCACCACGCTAGCATCCTTTTTCAAGGTGAGATCCGCCGCAGCTGATGCGGGCATCAGCAAGGCAGTCGCCGCTAGGAAGATCGCGGTAATCATAATGAATGGAATCAGTCCTTGGCAACGAGTATTTTTCATGAATTCAACTTTGTGTGGTTTCGTAATTTCGATGATTGATTGCTCAAATTTCTTCATGAGAAACCAATGGCAAATTAGCGAATTGGTTACAATCATTAAATTCGATTATAATTTTTCAAGAGTAATACACAAATGCAAGTGCTGACATCATAGATGACTCGCAAAACAAGGATACATCCACTAACAGAAATTAAAAAAAGCGTATTGCCAAGGACCACATTCGGACTATTCCAAAATTGGGTCCTTTAACCAAGCTTCCCAAACAAACTCGCCTCCCGTTCTTGTTGGAACTGGTGGGTGTAGAGGGCGTGGTAGTGGCCTTTTTTGGCGAGTAGTTCTTGGTGTGTGCCGCTTTCGAGGATGTGGCCTTTTTCGATGACGAGGATGCGATCCGCTGTGCGGATGGTGGAGAGGCGGTGCGCGATGACGAAGCTGATGCGGCCTTGGAAGATGGCTTTGAGGCCTTGTTGGATGAGTTGTTCGGTTTCGGTGTCGATGGAGGATGTCGCTTCGTCCATGATGAAAATGCGTGGGTTCGCGAGCAGCGCGCGGGCGAAGGAAACGAGTTGCTTTTGGCCGGTGGAGAGGCGGTTGCCGCCCTCGCCGACATCGGTATCGTAGCCGTCCTCTAAGGCGCGGATGAAGGCATCGGCATTGACGCTGCGGGCGGCTTGCTCGATTTCCTCATCGGTGGCATCGAGCCTGCCGTAGCGGATGTTTTCTCGAACCGATCCACTAAACAAGTGCGGGCCTTGCAGGACGATGCCGAGGTTCGACTGATACCAGGCCAGGCCGCGGTCGCGCAGGTCGTGGCCATTGACGAGGATTTTTCCGCCGGTGGGTTCGTAGAAGCGCGCGGCGAGGTTGACGATGGTGCTCTTGCCGCCGCCGCTGGCGCCGACGAGGGCGATGGTTTGGCCGGCTTGCACGGTGAGATTGAAATCCTTGAGCACAGGTTCGCCATCGGTGTAGGCGAAATCGACGTGGCGGAATTCGAGAGTCGCTATGCCTGCGGGATGGCCATCGGGCGCGAGGTCGGCGGGGCGGTCGGGCTTATCCCATGTTTTCAATTTGGCTGCCACTTCTTCGCTGTCGCTGATGCCGGGCACGGTGGCGAGCAGGCTGAGCACGCGTTCACCCGCGGCTTGGGCGCCTTGCATTTGCACGAGAACCTGGGCGATCTGGTTGATCGGATTGAAAAACTGTCCTGCGTAGAAAATGAATGCCACCAGCGTGCCGAGTGTCAGGCTGCCATCGATCACACCCGCGCCACCGCGCCACAAGGCGATGCCAGCGGCGAGGCTACCGAGGGTGAGGACGATGGGAATGTACACGGCGGATTGCAGGGCGTTCTGGATGGAAACACCATACATCTGTGAGGAAATTCCTTGGAACTCGCTCAGGTTGTCCTGCTCACGTACTAGGGTTTTAGTAGTTCGCAGTCCTTGGAGGGCCTCGGCGAAGGAGGCGGTGATCATCGAGTTGAACTTGCGGGTATCGCGTGAGCTGAGCAGGAGTTTTTTCTGGAAAATCGCGCTGATCCAAATGAGCGGCGGCACCACTGATAGAACCAGTAGCCCGAGCACCGGCTGCAGCACGATCAGAATGATGGCGATCATGATCACTAGGCAAAACGCCCACACCAGATCGAGACTGCCCCACGCGATGATGCGCGCGAGCTTGTCGCAATCCGATGTCAGTCGCGAAATCAGCCAGCCAGTCGGGCGGTGATCGAAGTAGGCAAACTCCAGCTCCTGGATGCGCTTGAAACACTCTTCGCGAATGTCGTGGCTCATGTTGTTCGAAAGTCCGCCTGCGGAGTTGATGAAAACCCACACACTGATGACCAGCGAGATGAGGAGAAAAGCATAGACAGCGATGTGCGGCGCGAGGTTGACCACGTTTCCGGCTTTCACTACATCATCCACCGCCCAGCGGGTGACGAGCGCGAAGCTGGCATCCGCGATCGCGATGGCCACGGCGGAAATCGCGAGCCGCACGACGAGATGCTTGTAGGGCAGCGTGTGCCGGAACACGCGCGCCCACAAACTCAGGTCGAGCTTGTCGCTGAAAACATCTTCTTGTGGTTCGTCTTTCATGGGGAGGCCTCCTCTAACAATTCATTTTCCAGTGCGTTCTGGATCGTCCACAGGCGGCGGTAGAGGCCGTCTTGGGCGGATAGTTCGGCGTGCGTGCCGTGTTGAATGATGCGGCCTTTTTCGAGCACGATGACTTTATCGGCATGGGCCAGCGTGGAAAGGCGATGGGCGATGACCAGAGTGGTGCGTCGGCCATGGCGACTGCGCAGGGCATCGAGGATGGTCGATTCTGTTTCGCCATCGACCGCGCTCAAGGCATCGTCGAGCAACAGCACCGGCGTGTCCTGCAACAAAGCTCTGGCCAGGGCCACGCGCTGGCGCTGACCACCGGAGAGAGTGACGCCGCGCTCGCCAACAAGAGTGGCGTATCCGGCGGGGAAGCCGTTGATGGTGTCGTGGATGTCGGCGAGGTGCGCGGCTTCGCGTAGTTCCTCGTTCGCCGCGGCACTGCGGCCGAGGCGGATGTTTTCACCGATGGTTTTCGAGAACAGGAACGGCTCCTGCATGACGACGCTGAACTGCGAGCGCACCCATTGCCGATCCAGATCGCTCAGTTCGTGGCCATCGAATTTGATGGAGCCGGACGAGTAATCGTAAAGCCGCAGCAACAAGTGCATCATCGTGGATTTCCCGGCACCGGACGGCCCGAGGATCGCGAGTGTTTCGCCCAGTTCGACCGTGAAGGAAATGCCGTTGATCGCGGCGCTGTCCTCGGAGTAACCGAAGACAAGATCGGTGACCTCGATTTTTCCCATAGCGGGAGAAGCAAGCGTGGCAGGCTGTTGCGGCGCGCTTTCCTCGGGCTCGGACAAAATTTCGCCCATGCGGTTCAGAGCGACCACGGATTTTCCGAGATCGGTGAGCGTGCGACCCATCTGCCTGACTGGCCACAGCAGCATGTTCAGGAACATGATGAACGCGAACAGCGTGCCAAGCGTGAGCGTGCCTTGGGAAATGAAATACGCGCCAGTGAAAAGCACGATGGCTTGCTGCATGAGCACGATGAGATCCGAGGTGGACCAGTACCAGGACATCAGGCGCAACAGCTTCAGACTGCGGTCGCGGTAGAGCTTGTTCGGCTTGGCGAATTTCGCGATTTCGAAATCCTGCCTGGCAAACGCACGCACCACACGCAGGCCGGTTAGGTTTTCCTGCACCACCCGCGTGACTTGGCCCTCTGATTCTGCGACTTCGGCAAACAGGTGCTTCACCTTGCCGATGTAAACATAGCCAAAGACGATAATCGGCCCGACCAAGGCGAAGGAAATGAGAGTCATGCGACCATCTAACAGAATCATGATCGGCAGCGCGGTGAGCAGAAGCAGCACGGCATTGCTGATATCCACCACCTGTGCGGCGAGGGCAAGGCGCAGTGTTTCCACATCCGAGGTGCAGCGTTGGATCAGGTCACCGGTTTCCGCGCGGTCGTGGTAGCGGGCGGGCAGGCGTTGCAAGTGATCGTAGAGGCGGTCCTTGAGACGACGTGCGATGCCATCCGATGCCTCGGCAGCGAAGCGGCCTTTTAGATAGCTGAAGCCACCGGCGATCATCGTGAGAGAAAGCATTAACAAAGCAGGAAACCACAAGCGCTCCTTGATGAAATTCGCCCCGCCCATGAGGTCGATGATGTGTTTGGTGAGGGGGTTGTCATGCGGATTCTGTGAAGATGCGGACTGAAGTCCGCGCTCCATGCTGCTTGCATCGGGTTTGAGCGCAAAGTCGATCGTCGCGCTCGCGATGAGCGGCGTGATGTAATTGATCGCGGTGAAAACAAACAGCGCAGCGATGGCCCACGCGTACTTGCCGCGGAAGCCACGCATCTGCTGCCAGAGCAAGGCGAGGGGTGCTGTTTTTGTTTCAGTTGTTTGGCGTGTGGCCATGAAGTGGATGCGATTGGTAGGAAAAAAGTAAAAGTTCTCTGCGGTGGCGGGCGGCTACTTTCACTTGTTTCGAATCAGCAGCCAGCTTCGAATCAGCAGCCAGCACATGGTTTCCGAACTGGCTGATTTTTGATCAAATCATTAGACAGCAAAAACCTCTGGAATCCCAGAGACGCGGTAGAAGTGGAGTAGCATTGCTTTCATGAAGTTAGAGCGGGCAGTGACGCACGAGGGATTACCTTCTCGATCTCGATGAGGCAAGATAATTTCCGTGAATCGGAGAAGATCACTCCAATTCGCATTTTCTGAGTAAATCTTCGCTTGCACCTCGTCCGGCTCGGCTTTTAATGTTTGCACCCAACTCTTGGCAAAGAGTGACCAACGCGACACTGGTTCGTGAAGAGTGGGGGAGCATGGTCTTTTCGTGCATTTTTTTGCAACAGCCGAGGGCGGTGACAATTCTGTCGCTTTTTGAGTTTCGATGATCGGGAAGTTTTTTGGCTAAAGTTCTGACCAATTCATGGAGCTTTTTCTCATTGATGCCATCAGTCCGTTTTTCAGAGGCTATGAGCGAGCGCGAATCAACTGGTCGAAAATTCCATTTATGCATTTGGTCGATGCTAGTCCAGACGACTGGGTGGCGATGGAAGATGAATTGCGTCAGTTTGCGAGCAAAGTATCTACTCAGGGATACAACGCGGTGACGCTGGATGATTTGGCGCATCTAGCACCTCATCCATTGCATGAGCCAGAAGTAGCAGATCGGATCGCATTCTTACGCGGAAAGTTTGTTCGATTTTTTGACATGTTGCACGGTGAGTTTGGGCTGCGTGTCTATCTAACAACAGATGTATTACCCATGACTCCCGCTCTCGCCTTGGCGCTTGGGGACGATCCTGCGGGGCTGGAGGCCTATTATGTCGGACTCGTGAGGGGAATCCTTAATGATTTTCCGCAGCTCGCTGGATTGATTTTAAGAGTGGGTGAAAGCGATGGGAATGATGTAGAGGATCCGATCCGCACGCGCCTACATCTTCGGAATCCAGCAGAGGCGAATCGTTTATTGCGGGCCTTGTTGCCGGAATTTGAGCAGCTTGGAAAAGATTTAATCTTTCGGACCTGGACGGTGGGTGCCCATCGAATCGGTGACTTGATTTGGCACCGAGGCACATTAGAAAAGACCTTAGATGGTCTTGATTCGCCCAATCTGATTGTTTCGATGAAACATGGGGAGAGTGATTTTTTTCGCTATCTTCCGCTAAATCGTGCTTTTTTCAGGGTGAAGCAACGCAAGATCATCGAGCTTCAGGCGCGAAGGGAATACGAAGGGGCGGGCGAGTATCCATCGTTTATCGGTTGGGAATGTGAGCGTTTTGCAGAAGAGCTCTCCCAAGTAGAAAATGTGGTGGGGATTTCTGTCTGGTGTCAGACCGGCGGTTGGCATCGTTTTCATCGTCGGGCCTACTTGGAAAAGGATGATCGAGATGTCTGGATCCGCTTGAATACCGAGGCTGCGATCACAGTTTTCAAACATAAAAAATCTGCGGATTCGACGGTCGAAAGACTGTTTGACTCAGAGCGTGTTCCTGCAATTTTGGAGTTGTTGAAACATGCGGACACTGCGATCCGCGAGATTTATTACATCGGAGATTTTGCTAAGCAGAAATTGTTCTTTCGACGGGTGCGGATTCCTCCCTTACTTCATGTTTATTGGGACTCGTTATTCATCAATCACGGACTGCGAAAAATGATGGGTCATTTTGTGACTGATCAGCAAGGGGTATTGATTGCTGGGGAAGAAGCTGGGCGCTTGTTTTCGAAAATGATTTCGTTGGCGCAAGAGGCGAATCTGCCAGTGGATGATATTGAGCACATGAGAGATTTTTTTGAACTCATTTTGCTCGCGAGGCGTTATTACTTTTTGCCATTTGATGAAACGATATGCACCCAAATTCGTGAAGCGAAGATAGCCTACAAAATCCGTTGGCCCAAGGAGTTACGGCAACGCTACCGGATTAAGGTTTCGTTCGATCCGTTTCCGCTCAAACGACAGACGCTAGCTCTAGCAGCACGTTTGTTGTTGCGACGTAAGCGAGGATATCGCTGGTTCGATCGAATTTTCACTCTCTATCTATCAGGATATGCCTATCGATTGTTCCGTCCTCGTGATCCGAAGAAAATGCCAAAATTTTTGCGAAAGTCAGCGATGGGGGTTGATACACTTTTTAAATAGTTGTGTATTCAGAGTTCTCACCCAGTTCACTATTCTCTTGTCATGCGGCTACGGTTTGTGTAGAAATAGCCCGTGATGGTTTGGCGGATTTTTGCATTCCTGCTTGCTTCGGTTTCACTGCTTTTTGCGCAGCGGATGGAGATTGCAGATGTGCGCCAAGTTCTGGCCCAGGGAGTTCAGGAGGCGCAGGCCATTTCGCCAACTGCGAATCGAGTGATTGCTGTGACCGACCGTGAAGGCTATGTGCTAGCTGTCTGGGATGTGAATGGCGCAGCGTTGCCTGACCCGACTCCATCTATCGTCGCGGATGCGATTTCTAAGGCTGGTGCGGCGGGATTTCTTAGTAGCAACCAACATGCTTTTACTTCACGCACGGCGGCATTTATTGTGCAGAATCATTTTCCGCCTGCGGTGGCGAATCGCCCTAACGGCCCGTTGGTGGGGGTGAATTTTTCGAGCATGGCGTTCTCGGACACGAATAAATACAAAGCTCCTCCTGCGATTGGTGCTTTTCCGTCACCGCCGATTCCGGGCATCAACGACCTAGGCAGTGCGACGCCCGCTGATGCATTTCGCAGTGTTCCGTTCACTTCATTGCTCACTCTGCCTGCAGCGGTGTCGAGTCCAGGAGGAGTGCCGATTTTTAAAAATGGTATCCTTGTTGGAGGAGTCGGTGTTGTGGGTTTCGCGGATGTACCTGTTGCGGATTTTGATATTTTTTTCCAAGAAAACATCAACGAGCGTATCGCCCTAGCGGCGCAGGCGGGCTATCGTCCTGCGACTAATTTTGGTGGCAATCATGTGGCCATTGACGGTGTGCGGCTCGCATACGTTGTTGGTGAAGGTGCGGAAAATTCGGTCGCTGATCCTGCTACATTTCTCGCGTCCAATGGATCTGCGGTCACATTTGCCGACATCGATGGGGTGGCTGCTTCTGCGGATGATGGTGCTGTGGATTATTCACCGCAGGCATCGCCAACGGCCGTGGTTTATCCAAATCCATTTGGGTTTGTGGGAACCTCTGGAGTGCCGGGTGAATTGCGTTCGGCGATTCGTGCCGATCCACTGGCGGGAACAATTAGCGGTGCGGCGCGCCTGAGTGCGGCAGAGGTCACTGGTATTCTCCGTCTTGCAGTTGAGCGCGCGGAAATCACCAGAGCGGGAATTCGTTTACCTCGTGGACAAATCGCACGCGTGTGGATTTCCGTGATCAACAATCCTGGCGTTGCTGGTGTGGAGCCAGCGGTTCTTGGCACCTATCGCACTCCGGATGCGACGATCTTCAGTTGGGATGTAGCGGTGCAAAAAGCGCGGACTGCTTTATTCTTTTCTCGCGGTGCGGAGCGCGGTACGGCAAGAGCATTTTCCTCACGATCGGTTGGTTTCCTTGCACAAGATCGTTATCCTCCCGGGATTGGCAATCAACCGGCTGGCCCGTTTTTTGGATTGCAGGGTCTTTTTTCTCTTCAAGGCGGCACTATCCCATCATCCCCGATCAACTTGAATGTGCCTAACGGAATCACCATTTTTCCTGGTGGTTTTCCGCTTTATCGCAATGGCGTGCTCATTGGAGCGATTGGTGTTTCAGGCGATGGCATTGAGCAAGATGATATCGTCGCAGCCAGCGGAGCTCGAGATTTCCTGCCGCCAAAGGTCAACCGTGCGGATAATTTTGCTTACCAAAGCGCTCGTTTGCCCTATGCCAAATTTCCGCGAGCGTCATCGAGTTTTTAAGGTGAGGTAGTACTGTGATTTTTAACCACAGATCACGCAGATTTTTTTGAAGAGATGAAGCGCTAAGCCGCGAAGATCGCGAAGGTTTGAGGAAGAGTTTTTGACGACGGATTTGACGGAGGGAGAAGGATTTTTTTGAGTTGGATAATTCTGAACTACTGATGCTGATGTCATTCGCGCATCGAAAGCACAGTATGGTGGAATGTGTTAGAGAGGAATATATTTCCTGTTGGGTCACAGACGGCGGAACTGGGGAGAGATAAGGAATTTTCTGGTAATGTGATGAGTGAAACATTTCCCTCGGCATTGAGGCGGAAAATGGAATTTCCTAGCGATTCACAAATGATGAATCCACCACTCGGATGCGGCGCGATATCACGTGGTTCTGCAAAGCGAGCTTCGAGGCGCGGGCCGATTTTTTGCGATGCCTCTGTCGCATTTCCTGCAAAGGTGCTGACTTGTCCTTTGAGCGTCATGCGGCGGATACAGTGGTTCATGGAGTCTGCAATGTAAATGGCTCCGTCAGATCCGAGGCATAGTCCCATAGGCGAATTGAAGCGAGCTTTTGATCCCGTCCCATCTGTGGTGCCCCATTCGCCGACCATTCCTGCAACCGTGATCACGGCGCCCTTCATGTCAACTCGACGGATGATTTGGTTGCCTGTATCGCTCACGTAGAGGTGCCCCGACGGAGCATACACAATGCCGCTAGGGCTGTTGAAACGAGCGGCTTTTCCTTTTCCGCTGATCTTTGAGCGAGCGGTTTTGTAATTTGCTCCATAGGAAATATCGACATCATCCTCGCTGCCAAGATCGCCTGCGAGAGTTGTCACTTGACCAGTGATGGAAATTTTTCGGATGCAATGATTGCCTGTATCTGCGATGTAGAGTGTGCCATCGGGCGCTACGGCGACATCAGAGGGAAAATGAAAACGTGCCGCAGCACCGAGCCCATCGACAGCCCCGGATTCACCGGGTTTTCCTGCTAGGGTTGTGACCATGCCATCGACAGCAATCTTACGAATGACGTGGTTGCGGGTGTCACAGACGTAAAGGTTTCCTTGTGCATCTCTGGTGAGACCAGAGGGGTCGCTGAAACGTGACTCTGTGCCGACGCCATCTAGATGCCCCGTCTCGCCTTGGCTTCCAGCCAGAGGAATAGGAGCGTCCGTTGCGAAAAGCGAAAGAGCAGTGAGTAAGAAAATGGTTAGAGTATGTTTTATCATCGTCCGATTTGTTTAGGGGCTCTTCGTTTTTTCAAACGACCAGTGTTCGCGAATGGTTCCTGTTCGCCAGCAGAGGCGGGGACAACAAAGTTTTCGGTAGGTGCATAAGCTTTGTCGTGGAGGTCTGTGAGCGTGCCATCATCGGTCTGTTTCATATCGGCGACGCGATACGTTTCTCCGCTAGGTTTTTGGAAAAATGCAGCTATTTCATCAAGGTGGAAAGGTCGCGATCCACGGCGTCCGAAGACTACTGTTTGGTTGCCACTTTCGTCCACCACGCGATCGCGGTCAAGTCC
>CAIRGO010000096.1 GCA_903878115.1 Akkermansiaceae bacterium
AGCCAATCGATCATTGTCGCGATATTCATTTACTCGCTTCTCCGCATCTGTTGCCGTTCCATATTTTTCTATCGACAAAAAGTAATCGCCATAAGTTGGCCCATGATAGCCGACTAATGGCTGAAGGGATTTTATTCTCGCGCTCTCAAAAGAAATCGGGCCATAGGTTTTTCTATCGAAATTTTCTAACGGATAGTAAGTCTTAATCTCATCAGTCGCGATGACTTTGTAGCCAAAGGATGCAACAATGGTCGCCAAATGATCTTCTTTCGAAGTTTTAGCGCAGCCGAGAACCATCGCGGCGCAGAATAACATGGATATTTTTATCAGAATTCGTTTCATGATTTCTTTCATTCAGTGATGCACTCAACTACCACAAAGTGCTTACGGTCCAGAGTAGATGGTGATTTTGGTTCCTTCGAGCGGGTTGGATGACTTGTTGTGCGGCCACTCTGTTCCATCTCCCCACCAGCGGCGAAAGGAACCAATCGCCAACGCGAGTTGATCGCGTCGCAACGTAGAGGGCCCTCTCAGGTCGGGTTGGTCGTAAAAATCCCTGGAAATGAAACCGCCTTTGTGGAGAGGGCTATTCCGACGGAGTGACTCAATGAACTCCATCTTTGTGAGAGCGTCTCTTGGTTGAATGGTTTCAAGTGTTGGCATGAGATATGCGATGACTTGCTTCTTGAGTGCGTCGTCTGCTTGGCTGGCAGCGTCACCCCATCGAGCACTACTCTGCGCCAACTGGAAGTTGAGAATCGCGTCCCACTCGGGTGTGCCTTGACAACTTGAAAGACGCTGGATGAGAAAGGCATCGACTTCCTCTGGAATGTAACCGCCCTCATACTTGTTCAAGGACAAGCGGTAAGAGCGTAAGAACGACGGACGAGAGTGCTCGGGTGCGTAACGAAGGTGGAACAAGGCACGTCCTACCGCTGAGCGCGGCTCGACAAACCCGTTCCCGACAATGAGAGCGCCAAGCAAGCAGAGAGACGCGATGTAGAACAGTTTGGATTTCAGAATACGCATGGTCTAGCGGCAGAACGTTTGAGTGAGCCACCTGCTACCAGGAGTGCCACTCCGCAACAGGGTTAAGGGCTGTAGTCAGGAGAGTCATTTCGACTCGGGGCGGGTAACCGGTTGTTCGTTACCGTCTTGTTGAGATTCTTGTGAGTTTCGTTTTTCGACTGCTGGCTGTGTGCCGATTCTTCGGGCCACGATTGAGGCACCGCCTTGGCGGGTAAATGTCTCCATTGCGCCAACACCCCCTTCAACCACCCAGTAGTTGATGTCGCCGGTGCCTTGGTTCAGTTGATCATAGATATTGAAATCGGTTGCCTGCCATTTGTTGTTATCGTCGGTCTGGTTCTTTCCTGCGATCTCCATGTCCAGTTGCTCAATAGAGAAGCCGTGCTTGCCAGATACCGTGACGCTGCGCGTGCAGCGCTGCGCGCCCACACGACCAAAGCGGGAGGCGTGATGAGCAAAGGCGAATTCCAGTCCATTGATATTGGAAGCCAGGTTAATGTTATCACCATCGGTGTGCTCGTTGACGAGGATGCCAGTATGATATCCAGTAACGGTCACATTGCGTAAGATGGTAAGAGCCGCGTTATTGCAGGCCGGGGTGATAATCCCAGCCGTGCTATGGGTGGGTTTGGACGCCTGAACGTTGTATCGATCGGTGTTGACGAAAACGTTCTCTAGTCTGCATTGCGCGGCGTGCTGGAGATCGATGCCCCCAATGCCAGGGTTGTTGTATGTGCGCACATCCAGATTCCTGAGAACCACATAGACCCCGGAAAACGACATATATAGTTTTTCAGACGTGTTTTGGGCCGAAATGACTGCGGGACCTGATTCGGAACTGCACTTGATGATGGTTCCATTCGACGGAAAAGGAAAAGCCCCGATTGTTCCAAAAACCGGCGTCGGCTCACTCTCGCCCACAACTTCGACCGTGATCCATTGCTTGGTGCTGGGAATCATTATTCGTCCACGATAAATTCCGTCAGGGATAAACATGCGCCCACCGCCCGCACCGATCAGTTTGTCAAGACATGCAGAAAATGCTGCTGTGTTGTCGGTCTTATCGTCGCCAACCGCGCCGTAATCCTTCGCGTTGAACATACGCACCTTAACTTCTGCGGCGATGGCCTCGCCCGTTGTCAAAAGACAACAGAGAATCGCAATGATTTTAGTTGGGGTCATGAGATCTAAATTCCTAACGACGAGGCCTGGCAACCCGTTACCGGGAGCGCCCCTCCGATTCAGGTTGAGGCTTGCCGCTACCCTCCGGCTTCGACTCTGGGCGGGTAGCGGGTTGCTCAGCGCCGGCTGCTTCCGCTTCTTCATTCTTCGCAGGAACACAGTCTTTCAGGATCGTGATCAATTCACTGAGATCCAATCTCTGCGCCATATTAAGTTGTTCATTGCCAAGACTGGAAATGAGTGCGTCCTGCGCGCTCTTTGTGGTAAGAGAGTAGGTCGCCGTCACGGTGATTCCATCGTCCTTTCCTTCTATTTGTTGTGCCTCCTTGGCCTTGGCTCCCCGGATCTTATCCACTCGGATTGATGAACCCTCTATGAAGTAGTCGGTTCCAGATGCTTCATGTGAATAGGCCGCCACATATAGAATTTTCACTCGGACTGCGTTCCCTTGACGGCCAATGAAGTGGTAGCAGCTTCTTGAAGCATCACCGCCTTCTGCCCAGGATTGAGACCAGATGGTGTCCTTGGCTGGCGTATTGCTGTCGGCATGCAACGATCCCGTCGCGGTCAGGACTGAGAGAGCGATTGAATAGAGGGTTTTCATTTTCTTGCCCAACAGAATTTATTAGTAGTATCCCGTAGTGATACATCATTCGGGGTTGACGTGTCGAGAAAAACAGGATTTTTGCTGATACTTCAGGCATATTTGTCTAAATCGTGTGTCGCGTAAAAAGGCTTTGCCTCACGCGATTGCCATACCAGATGTTTTTTTGAAGCGATTAGGGGCGGCGCAGAAAATGTTCTGGAATTGCATGATGTTCATTTTCAACATTCTGCAATTCTGCCGAAAATCCGTTAATTCACCTAAAATCCGTGGTGAAAAAATCCCCCCACATGAGGCAAGCTGTCCGCACTCAGGGCTAGGCAAGATTAAAAACTGGAGACCTCTAATTTTTGATTCGACTGAAGTCGAAACTACTATTTAATTTCTTCCTCAACCCTTCGTGTCTTTGCGGTGAAGAAAATCTTACTGCTGCGCTTTGTTTTTCTTTTTGCCCTTACCTTTGATTTTGTCTTCGTCAGGCTTGGTGCCTGGCACGATGTTTGCCATCAGGCGCGGCACGTATTCGTTGTAACGACCATCTGGTGAAGGACCGTTCTGTTTCATCGCGATGATCGCGGGGTACAGCGGCGCAGCCTTGGGGCCAAGTGCCTCAATCGCGGAAAGCGCGGACATGGAGACGAGCACGCCGTTTTTTTCTGGCGGCGCGAGTTCACCAAGCGTGCTTAGTGCTTTGCCGAGCGCGGCGTCATCACCAAAGGCTCCAAGCGCCTGGGCTGCAGCAATGCGGACAGCGGGCAATGAGTCGCCGAGTGCTTTTTCTAACAAACTAACATTTTTTGTGACGGCTTCTCCGCCGCGCATGAGTAGTCCTAGCGTAGCCCACCACCGCACAGCGCTTTCTGAATCGCTCATCAGTTCGATGAGTTTCGGCACGGCGGCGGGATCGAGATTTGACGCGATATCAGCGGCGTCGAGAATTTTTGCAAAAGGAAACTTCGCAGGATCATGGGCGATTTCATAAGGCGTGCTGCCAGCGGAACGAGCATGCAATTCGCTCTCTGGTAGGAAGCAGATATCCTTCACCTTGAGCAGGTGTTCTCGCTGGGCGTTGCGAAGTTTTTCTAACACGGCGCGATGCTCGGCAGAATTGGCGAGATTTTTCACCTCATCGCGATCTGTCTGTAAGTCGTAGAGTTCCTCGGGAGCCTTTGGCACACGCCAAAAAATAGACTGAGCGTCGTTGGTTTTTCCTTCGCTGAAAAGCTGATACCATACGCGGGTCGTCGGTGTTGCGAATTGATACGCCACGCGCTGCGCCTGCGAGACGTGGGGGAAATAATTCCGCAGGTAAACATAACGACCGTCGGTGGTGCTGCGCACGAGATCCATGCGCTCATCCATGCGACCGCGCTCACCGTGGATAAATGGCTGCGCTTCACTCTGATGCGGACCTGCAAACGCATGGCCCTGCATCCACTCCGGCGGCTTGACGCCGACGATGCTCAGAAGTGTAGGCGCCAGATCTACGAAACTCACCAAGCGATCTGATTTTCCACCAGTCGTGTATTCCTTCGGTGCGAGATGTTTCCATTTCTCAGGAAAAAATACCACCATCGGCACCTGCAATCCAGAGTTGCATGGCCAACGTTTGCTGCGTGGCATGCCACTGCCGTGGTCTGCGTAGTAGAAGATAATCGTATCGGCAGCCAGACCTGCTAGCTCGATTTCCTTCAACATCTTCCCTGCATCGGCATCCACCTCGCTGACCTTATCATAATACTGCGCCCAGTCTTCACGAACCTCCGGAGTATCAGGATGATAGGCCGGCACGCGGATCTTCGACGGATCAGTGATCTGCTGATGCGGACGTGTGCGGATCTGACTTTCGTGGCTCTTAGTCGAATTAAAAATCGCGAAAAACGGCTGTCCCTCCGGGCGTTTTTTCCAATGCGCATTGCCAGAGCATTCATCCCAGACTTTACCTGGCTCGCGCAAGTTGTAATCGGTCTTGCTATTGTTCGTGCAGTAGTAACCAACATCGCGCAAGAACTGCGGATACATCTTCATCTCCTTAGGTAACGAAACCATCGAACGCATGTGCAACCCGCCTGTGCTCGATGGATAAACGCCAGTGATGATCGACGTCCGAGCTGGTGCGCAGACTGGTGCCACCGACCACACTCGATTGAAAAGCATGCCTTTTGCCGCGAGAGCATCGACATTCGGCGTGCGGGCAAGCGCATCGCCATAACAGCCCATCTGTGGCCCATGATCCTCGCTGGTGATCCAAAGTATGTTAGGCTTGTCAGCCGCAAAAGAATGACCTGAAGAAAATGCAGCAAGTGCGAGGAAAGTGATGAGAGTTTTCATGGTGAGTGTTTCTATGGGTGTGCTGATCGCTAGTTGCCGTGGGCTCTCACGACGGGTTTCGTTGCGGGGTTTTACTCTATTTTCTCAGCACTGGCAAGCAGTCGATTTTGCCGCTGGTCGCACTAAGGAAGATCTTTGAAAATCTTTTCCCATGCGTCAATGGATTGCTTGAGATTGGATTTTTTGTCGCCCTTCACGGCGTAGCACTGGAGGCACACTGGGCCTTTGTAATGCAATTTTTTGAGTGCGCCGAGCAGTCGCTGTTGAGGAAAATTTCCTTTGTCGAGCGTTTGGATCAGCGTATCCCAGTTCTTCCCATCAGAATCGGCTCCGTTAGTGCTCACAGAAAAAAGATGTGGCGCGGCTTTTGTGAGAATTGCCTCTAGATCTTCTGCTTTCTCACTCTTCAAAAAGTGGCAGAGATTGAACATGATGCCGAGATTCGGATGGTTAACTTTCTCTACCAATTCGATCGCCTGGGGCATGGTCGCCACAGCATTTCCAAAATGCGGATAAAGCACCACGCGGATTTTTAAACGCGATGCCATTTCCGCTGTTTGACGGATCGAATCAATCACCTCTGGCGAAATTTTCGCAACCGTTAACTCAATCATGCCACCATCTGCCAGAGACTCAACCAGGCTGGAATCGATAGCTGTTTCCTTCGCTTCGAGATAAACACTCAGCACCTTAAGATCCTGCTTCTTGTATGCGGCGACCCGCTGCGCCAACTTGTCCCCTCCCCCATGGATCTGACTGATTCCATCATAACCAAATTCCTTGAGCATTTTCGCCTCGTCATCATACGACATCTCAGGCATGCCATTGATGAAGGCATAGAACTTCGGTGAAAAAATTTCGGCCGCCTGTGCAGTGATGCACAAGAGTAGAAATAGATAAATTCGGAGAATCAATTGTTTCATATATTTGTCAACCGAAGTTTAGCTCATCCACGACGGAATAAAAGCTCGAATTCACTTTGAGGGCTTATCACCATCGCCTCGACCACCTTGACCTGCCGTCTTGGTTCTCGGCTGTATCGTCTCAGTTCTGATTTCTTTCAGCTCCGAATTGAAGATGGTCTTCACGACAGTATGGTCCCGCTTGATCATCGCTGAAGAAATCTCCTGATCTTTGATCGTCTTCTTCACTGCGCCAAAGACGGGGGACTTCCAATACCAGTCCCATGAGGGACCGTCCGCAGTCTCAAATCGAGTGAACCAGAGTCGCGGGTATGCTGTTAAAGTCCGTTTTTCGGATTGGCCCTCTTGATAGGGAGACATAAAGAAGGCGACCGATCCGTTAGAGTTAGTTTCGTATCTTCCATAGAGTTCGGCGGGAGCGTGAGCACTATTGAACATGATTACATTTCCATTGCGAACCTGCATGAAAGCCACGCCGTTGCACATGCACCGCATTCCCATACCTCGGTAAATGCCTTCGATGTTTCCAGGAAGCATTCCAATGCCGACGAAAAGAAGCGCAATAAGCAAGCACAGGCAGGCAACACGCAACAGAACTCGAATGGATTTGCGCAATTTCATTTTTTAAGCAGCGTTTAGCTGATCCACGCCGGAATAAAAGCTCAAATGCAAACAAGACGCCTATCGTCGTTGGCTAGAGCGTCTTGTTGTGCTATGGAGTCGTAAAGACTGTCATTGGGTGATGTCTAGTCGTGAGCATGTAGCGTTTTGCTATTCTTCTTCGTAATGATCTCAACCAAGCATATTAGGAAAAACATCGTCCCAAGCAACCAAAGAAGAACACTACAAATAGCGGATGGCCAACCAGCCTCTCCATGAAATGACGATCTCAAAACGTCAATGTTTACCAATAATCGACCAATCAGATATGGCGCAAATCCTCCCAATACTGATGCAGCGAAAAGTAATGCAACACCAACAGCTTTACCTTGGATGGATTCACTAGCCAATCTAAGTACGTAGAATCTCAGAAGAACCCATGCAATCATTACGATTGCGATAGCAGTGATGGGGATTCCGATTGAGGGAAAGTCCTCTGAAAAATACTTGGTAGGCCAACAATAATATGCGAACCATCCCTCTGCGAGAACCCATAGGACAATGATGATCGCAAGTTGTACGCGTAGTGAATTCATTTTTCTGGCCAACGTTAGATGTGATGTCACCGCGTTATTGCGGAGATCATAAAGATTAAATTGAGATGATTCTGGGCGGTAGACATGTTAGATTTTCAACTCACCTAACATTTATCAAAAGCCTATCTCTCCTCGCA
>CAIRGO010000097.1 GCA_903878115.1 Akkermansiaceae bacterium
ATTCATGCCATTGGCTTCGAGGCGATGGCCATAGTTTGCAAGTTCCTCTTCCGTCAGTAGCGCCGCAAACGGCGAGCCGCGTAGGCGCTCTTTACGATCTTCCATCCACAGCAGATCAGGTTGCGTTGAGGAAAATTCTCCCTGCATCTGATCTGGCCACAGATGGTCTGGATTGCGCAGGCAGAGTGCTGAGGGATTCATCAAAATGATAGTATCGTTTGCATCACACTCTAGTTGCGTTAGATCAAGTTCAATGAATGAGTCCAAATGATTGCCTACCTTCTGCTCCGTCACAACCTCCCGCATGCCTTTCCTCTCCACCCGAAACAGTGGCTGAGGATCATTTTTCCAGCAACAAAGTTCAGCAGTGGTGAGATTGCGGAGGAATGATGAAGCGAGTGGTTTTGTGGCTTTAGTATCACTTGTTATAAGGAGTATTTGCTGCATGTCTGAATGTTAGGCGATTTTTACTATAAAAAATATATTAGAAGATTGCATACATCAGAAATTTCAATATCGCCTACTCAATATTCGTTTAGCATTACTTTGTGCATCAGGACTAGTAATCTGAGGTAGCCACTTAGATGCGTTGACGTGATCGCCTAGCTGAACCAGATTTGCGATAAGTGTCGTCACTACTGCATCCTTGCCACTACCACTCGGTAAAGTTGCCGCCCACGCTGATGACTTAATCGAATCTCTCTGGAACCAAGATTGAAAAACTCCGCTCGCGGTTGCATCCGCTAATTTGGTATCGCTAATGCCAAGAGCCCATTCCATTACCTTACTAGGTTCTTCATTATTCATTTTTAGCGTGCCTGAATTAATTGAAAATTGTGCCTTCTCAAAAATACTCCACTGATTTTCATTTTGTAATTGCTTGATTACCCAAGTTTCATTACCAGGTGTGGATGCAGCAGATGATAAGATGCCTCTTTTAATGTTATCTGCTGTGCTGGCAGGATACTTGTTTAACTGAGCTAATGCAGCGTCTGGGTCAATATTTTCGCAAAGTCTCTTTCCAAACTCAACATTTATTTTGCCGTAGATTTCAGCTGGGATATTATTCTGATCAACGAGTACAGCCAATTGTGTCTTATCTAATTTGCCTATACGTTGCGAGAGTGCGGAATAAATTGAACGTTTATCTTCTACTAGTCCAGTATCGGAAGCATACTTTAAAATAGTCCCCCAATTTTCTACTCCAATATTGCGTGATATTGATGAAATAATAGAATCTCTCAAAGCGCCAGGATTGACTAAATCCGCAAACTCCAAAGCTTTGCGAACATCTTGATGCACTATTTTTTCGGCCAGTTCCCCACTCAGATTACACGCAGTAGGAAAATCGTTTAGGTTACTGAAGGCATGCATGAGGTGCTCAATGTCGATGGAATCATCTGCTATCAGAACCCTTCCAATCAAAATCGCATTATACTTGTACTTTTCGGATTCGAGATGCTTTCGCAGAGAATTGTGATCCTTATAATACAATTCTTTTACTTCGTCCGCCATGCTATTTACCAAAGGGTTTTGCAATGCAATATCACCTTTATTGTGTCTGGGGGGGCTACTGGGCTGTTTTGATGAATCACCCCTGTGACCTGATGTTACATTTGGATTTGTGCCGTTGTGTTGGGTTTTTTCGTCATGATGAAATCCATCGTCAATATAGGCATAAGCAATAAATATAGCCGCAATTAGAAGCACCCCGCCTGTTATTAGTGAATATGACTGTTTTTTAGTTATCATGAAGAAATATTGTCCATTTTTCTCTATCACTTTGGTGGTGTGTAAGTAGCACTCCCCATATTCTCCCATTCACCGTATGTTTCAGGTGTCGTATCAAAACATTTGCGCCTCATTTTATTGAATGCCCATGCCATCGTCGCGGGGATTTCTTGAGGAACAGACTCCGACGTAATTGTGTACGACGCATTAACACCTACGTTTACTGGCGCACTTCCCGTCGGTATGGTGGCACCTGCTGTTATCCCCAGAGTATATGAAGCGGTTTTTTTGATCACTTCGACAATGCCTGCTTTTGCCATAATTTGCATAGCAGGAGTAATCATACCAGCTCCTACGAGTTTGTAACTCCACCAGAAATTATCACCCGAATCATCAAGCTCTGGACCACCAAACGCACCACCGTCCCAAGAGCTTTGTTCGCTATACCATGCTGCACAAGCGCATACAAGGGTACTAATGAGAGGCGGTATGTGATGGTAAGACACCTCACCCAGATTATTTATTTGGATAAGCCCGTCTTCCAAATCAGCGCTATCGTGCGCCATTTCATCATCGTCTACATTGTCGTGATCATCAGAAATATTAAAAAACCTTCCTTCCCATACATTGTCTCCATCATTTGCATCAGCTGAAATTGCCGCTTTGATGGAGCCTTTTATTGTAAAAGATTTTCTAATGTCAGGTAGATCTCCTGGCACTATCAACCTCCCAGCAACTGGCCCCGTGCCCTTAATTTCTAATAAAACAGCATTATCACCACCTCCCGACCACGATGCCATTTCTCGTTTCCACCAAGTTCTATCATCAGCAAGATTATTGTGTCCTTTAACATCATCTTCTTCTGGGTCATGATCACCGCCTGGATCCATAACGCAAACCAAGCCCCATTCGTAACTGAACGAAGCGGAAGTATTTGCTTCCTCTGCCTGTGCAGTATTTGCCATGTAGGTGGTTTGTAGGCAAATCATCCCCACCGTCGCCGCACCGCTTCTTTTCAAGAATGATCTTCTGGTGATCGGGTTATTCCAGAGCGAAGCGCCAGAGGACTTATTGGAGTCAAACGCTTGATTCAAACGGGGAGGCAAGCCGTGAAAGGAAAAGTCGTTCATTAGTGATTTAAATTTCCGATAAAGGAA
>CAIRGO010000098.1 GCA_903878115.1 Akkermansiaceae bacterium
AAGAAGAAGTATCAAACGCGCTTCCCGCTGGTTCGACCGTTTTGCCATCCGCCGTTCCCGCTTCTTCTAGTTTGGCCGCGTGTATATGAGCTGGCGTTCATCGGAAATCAGTGATATGCGGCTAGGGCGTGTCGTCGCGTGCCCGTCTCGGCCATGCGTCGTGTGCAGGACTCGGGAGTGCTACGCCCTGAGTGCTAGACTTGCTGTTGCAGGCTCGCATCAAGAAAATAATGCAGACCGACGAGGACGTCGGAAAGATTGCAATCGTTACTCCAATTCTTATCTGTAACCTTGACATAAAACAAGAAAATAAATAATTCACCGACCGCGCATTTGGAACTGGGGAAATATGTGAATTCACCGACCGCGCATTTGGAACTGGGGTCACTTTTGGAGGGTGCAAGTGGAATGCGGAGAGGACCGAGGTTGTTGGAGTGGAGGTGGATTGGCCTGGCGGGACGCGCTAGCTGTGTTCTGCTAACCGTTTCTGTCTGAAGTCTCTTGTGAAACGGCTGCAGCAAAATGCCTTGAGCTCTTCATGCAGTCGCTCGTGGAAAAGGCCAGCAGTGTTACGCTCTCCAAGAATTCGCACACACTCTCTGCGGCACACATGTATGCGCCGCCGCACATTGGCCCGTGTGCGTGACGCTCATCGCTGTGTGCGCACAGCCGGCAGTGTGTCGATGACGAACCTCTACTCGACTTCCTTTCGGAAACAGTACCGCCGCCGCCGCCTTGCTCCCGTCCTTGACGCTCACGTTTTCGTGCTCGTTTCTATCTGGGTCCTCAGGTGGAAAATTACATCAAGGCGCAGCCACAGTCGGCTGCTGGCGATGTCGATGACGCACCAAAGCGGCGAGGCCGGCGCAAGTACGCATAGCCTCATGCGCATGCACGCATTCATCAACACACCGTACGGGTGCGATTCCGCTGTCGTAGCTTTCAGAGACTCGTGCATCCTCCGGCGCTTTGCTTCTCTTCGCAGGAAGGAGGCGGACGTGCCTTTGCCCTCGCCGAGAGTGACCTCGAGCTCCACTGAGGTGAGCACTTCGGATCACCCGTCTTAAACAAAAAATGCATCGAGGACTCGTTCGCCTGATACTGCCTTCATTGCATGACGTATAGTGGGCCTTGATCAGCACACCCTTTTCTATTTCCCACCGATCCGATTGCGGATACACGTAGAGGCACGTTGTGCAATGTTTGCGCGTGCGATGCTCATTGTGCCGGCAGGGCGATGCCCGCGTTATTGCACAGGCAGAGGACGACAGCTCTCACAAAGCTGCATCGGCTCCAAAGAAGAAGGCCTCGTTTTCATCAAGGTCGTTGCTATGCCGCATGAGAGTCATGTTGAATTCGACACAGCTCAAGCTAGAACCTTTGCCAACCAGATCCTCGCCGCAGTTGATGAAGTCGAGTCAGGGTGGGTGGGCGGCAACACAGTATCAGCTAGTGATGCCTAACTACTCCGTAAGGAGCTTCCTGTCAAGTTCGGGTGCATAAAATCCTTACCTGCTGCTTTTAGGTCTTTGCCTGTCATTGAATTTTCCTTTTGCTCGCCTTTGTTACTGTCATCGCGGTTAGGACAAGGGGTGTCAGACTGCATTTCCGTAAACGGTCTTGTGGAATCAAAAAATCGGATTCGGACCAGGGTATAAACCGCGCCCAGAGGCCTCGTTCATTCATCGGCTTGGTCCACGTGCGGCGATCAACCGCTGCGTGTGTTTGACACCGGATTGTTAGTCAGGCTCTCTCTGGGTCGGTCTGTCCCGTTGTTACCCGTGCTCGCGTTGACGCTGATTTATCGTGTGAACTTATGCCGTCTGCAACCTCGCTTTCTTGCTCGCCGCCCGTTGCACCATCGGATGCTTGAGCCAGGCTTCCGGGTCATAATTCTCATCCCTTGCAAGAATCGCCCAGAGTTGCCGTGCATGCTTGTTGGCAATGGCCACCAAGACCTTGCCGAACGACGTTCGTGCCGACAGTTTCTTGATCCAGATCTGCTCAGGCGTTGCTTTCTCCATCGCCACTGCCTTGGCGCACTGCAGACAGCTTCGGGCGCCCTGTATCAGCAGGGTACGCAGATAGGCATCGCCCCGGTGGGTGATGCCGCCCAAACGGGATTTGCCACCACTGGAATACTGGCTCGGCGTCAGCCCCAGCCAGGCCGCCATCTGCCGGCCGTTCTTGAAGGCCCGGGCATTGCCGACCATCGCCACCAAGGCATCGGCGGTCAATGCGCCGACGCCGATAATCGCCCGAGCACGCCGACAGCGTTCATCGGCCTTGGCATGTTGCTCGATACGGCGATCGCTGGCGGCGATACGTTGCTGAACCTGTTTCCAATGATGGTTTAGCTCACCAAGCAGTTCCATCAGTTCTGCCGGCAGGTCCTGCATGGTCAAATCCGCAAGGAATTGCCGCAGCGCGGCATCACTTTGCGGCACCACGCAGCCGAATTCGGCCAGCAAGCCACGAAGGCGATTGCTGATGGCCAGACTCTCGGTCTTGTCACCTTCGCGCACCCGGTGCCAGCTCAATCGTATCTGCTGATCCAGTGTCTTGACCGGTACAAAGCGCATATTGCCCTGCCGGGCTGCCGTGGCAATGGCTTCGGCATCATTGCGGTCGTTCTTGGTGGTGCGGCTTTTGCGGAACGGGGTGACGAACTGCGCCGCCATGAGTTTGGGCTGCAATCCGTACGACTCACAGCGGCGCGCCCAATGATGCGCGCCGCTGCAGGCTTCCATCGCCACCGTGGTGCTTGCAGGCCGCTGGGCCAGCCATGCTGCAAACGCCTCGCGGCGTAAGTCATGGCGTTGCCGGACCGTGCCACGTTCGTCCATCTCGCAGACCGAAAACACCTGTTTGGCTAAATCAACTCCGACCGTTATAGTATGCATTGGAGACTTCTCCTTCGTGAGATTGTGGAAACTTCGTGAGAGTTTAGAAACACAATCGTGGCACTTCGATGCCGAGGCCGTAAAGCCGACGAAGTGGAAGTCTCCTTTTTACTCATTCAAGCGGACAGCCGCCCCGAAACTTGGTTAAACTGGACATATCCGCGGCGGCTGCCGCTTAATTGAATCGTTAGGCTTTATGAGACCCACAATTCCACTTGGTGAATGGCGTATTGCCGTAAATCTTGAATATACGCAGAGCATACAAAACCAAGCTGGCATGGCTGCTGTTGGATGCA
>CAIRGO010000099.1 GCA_903878115.1 Akkermansiaceae bacterium
CCCCACCCGCAAGACGCTCGCCTTCACAGATTCGACGATTGCCAATGGCGCGGTGGGTAGTTCCCAGCTCGCCTCGGGATTGACGCTCGGCGGGACGACCACGGGCACGTTCAGCGGCAATGTGACCGGCAATGCCACGACCGCCACCAGTTTCACTGGCTCGCTCTTGGGCGACGTGACTGGCACCCAAGGTGCGACCGTGATTTCCGCCGCTACGGTGACAGGAAAAGCCCTGACAGGTTATGTCTCGGGCGCGGGCACGCTCAGTGTCAGCGATACGATCCTAACAGCACTCAATAAACTCAACGGCAACGATACTCTCAAAGCGAATCTAGCCAGCCCGACATTTACGGGAACGGTGCTTCTGCCAACGGGAACGGCATCGGCCGCCCCGCTGAAGTTGGCCACTGGCATCAGCCTGACAACGCCGGTTTTCGGTTCGGTGGAGTTTGACGGCACCAATCTGTATCTGACCACTAATTCCGCTACACCTACTCGTAAAGCGGTGGTTCTCTCGGATTCGGGCAGTAGCACGCAAGTTCAGTTGTCCAGCGTAGTGGCTGCACCGCTCAAGCCAGTGGTCGCTTGGGGCGAAAATACCAGCGGTCAAGTCACGGTCCCGAGCCTGGCCAATGTCGCCAACATCGCTTGCGGAACTTCCCACAGTCTTGCATTGCTGGATAATGGCAGCGTCCTAGCTTGGGGACTTAATAGCAAAGGGCAGACAACCATTCCAATTGCCGCCACGGGCGTTACGGAAATTGCCGCGGGCTCTGAGCATAATCTTGCTCGTAAGAGCGATGGCACGTTGATCGCATGGGGAAATAATGCTTTAGGGCAATGCACCATTCCAGCAAACATCAACACCGCCGCCAAGGTCGCGGCTGGTGCTAATCATAGCATTGCACTTCTGGCAGATGGCTCGCTGCGGGCATGGGGTGACAATTATTGGGGGCAGACGACGATCCCCTCAAGCCTCAATGGTGTCACCGTAACTGCCATCGTCGCAGGTGCCGATCACTCACTCGCGCTCACTGCTGCTGGTGCTGTGGTCGCTTGGGGACGGGGCAGTGAAGTTGATGGTTTGGGTCAAAATATCGTGCCAGTAGCAGCTTCATCAGGAGTGGTGGCGATCGCAGCGGGAGCCTATCACAGCCTGGCTTTAAAAAGTAATGGAACGGTGGTGGCTTGGGGCTGGGATCTCGCTGGTCAGGTCACGGCTCCTGCGAGTTGGAGCGGAATCACCAAAATCGCCGGTGGTTACGGTTTCAGTCTCGGGTTAAAATCGGATGGAACGCTTGTGTCCGGTGGTGACACCACCAATGGTCAGGCCACCTTCCCTGCGGATGCCACCCAGATTACCTCGATTGCCGCCGGTGCGAATCATGCCATGGCCCTGCGCAACGATTCGATTCCTGCCCAGGTCGCCCGGCTCGATCAGGACAACGTCTTCACTGGCAAGGTCGGCATCCAGCGCACACCAGCCATCAATGCCCTGGAAGTGAATGGCAGCGCCAGCAAGAGCACCGCCGGAAGCTGGCTCTCGAACTCCGACCGCCGGATCAAGACCGACATCGAGTCGATCTCTGGTGCTTTAGAAACGCTCGACAAAGTGCGTTTGGTGGATTTCCATTACACCGAGGATTATCTGACGGCACACCCTGAGATCGAGGATCGACGCTATCCGAACGTGATCGCTCAGGAGTTTGCCCAGGTCTTTCCAGACGATGTGAAAGGCAGTGGGCAAAAGCTAACCGATGGTTCGGAGATCCTTCAAGTAGATACCTATCCGCTGACCATCTATTCTGCCGCTGCCGTGCAGGAACTGCATCGGCAAAACAAGCAGCTTAGGGCGCAACTTGCGGATCAAGAGCAACGCCTCCGCAAACTAGAAGAGAGTCTTAACAACAAATAAATGCAAGCCATCCGCACTACCATCTTCGCGTTTTTACTATCGCTTCCGGCGGTGGCTGGGAGCAGTACGGACTATTCCTTGGAACCCTCCGTGCTGGATGGTGGCGGCACTGCCGGTTCTAGCGCTGATTATGCGCTAAACCCCTCTATGGGACTTGGCTCTGCTGGAGCTTCTGCAGGCTATGTGTTGCGCGGCGGTTTTTCTGGAATGCTCAGCGACGCCTCTTCCCTAGTCCTTGCCAGCGTAGGTGCGGCAAGCAGCATCAACGAACGGGCTACCCTCCAACTCGAAGCCAGAATCCGCTATGATGATGGTACTATGGCTGCCCTTGCCCTGCCAGCTGCTAAACTCACTTGGTCCGTGGTGGAAAATACCCTTGTTTCCATCAACAGTGCCGGCTTGGCCACGGCTGGCTCCGTTTATGAGGATACGCCAGCCACGACCAAAGCTATCTATCAGGGGGTGGAAGGGATATTGCAAATCACCGTGCGAAATCTTACCAACGACGACTTCGGAACTTATGCTTCAGACGGTCTGGCGGATGCTTGGCAGGTAAGCTACTTCGGCGTGGGTTTCGCCCAAGCTTCCGCTGGAGCCGATCCGGATGGAGACACTTTGACGAATCTTCAGGAGTTTGCCTTCGGCACGAATCCTTCACAGTCGGCGGGGGGATCGGTGCAGTGGAATGAAGCCAAGCTGCTCTCCGCCGGCCTGCCCGTGCCGTATGCGACGAATGGCTTAAAGGGGTTCACGTTCAGCGCCGTGTTTTCTAGGCGTAAGAATTTTGCCGCAGCGGGGCTTTCCTACACTGTTGAGTTCAGTGCGGACCTTGCCACTTGGAAGACTTCCACCTCCACGCCTAAGGTTCTAGCTGACGATGGCACAATCCAAGTTGTTTCTGTTCCTTATCCATTCTTTGTCAATGGTAAAAAGGCCGCCTATTTCCGTGTTGTAGTACAATCCCTCTGACCGCGAACAGCCATGCGTATTACCAACTCACTCTTCATCTTTCGGTCATTCCTACCTTACTGCCCTTGCTGGTTGCTCGGTTGCTCGTTCATCCTCGGAACCTCCACCACCACCTCTGCCGGGATTCTCTTCAGCGGCCAGCAGGACATCTCGATTCCACAGAATTTCGAGGGAGTCTTCATCAAGCTGGATCTATCACAACCCACCTTCGTGGTTTCCTCCTCGGGGAACTGGAACCTCAATCCATTTTTCGGTGGCATCGGCATTGCCAACTCTCCGACATTCCAGCCGGTCCGCAGCGGCACGGGAAACGAGGATCCCATCATTAGCATGGCTGCTACCTCTGTGATCGGCGGCAGCTCTACCTTTGCCGCTGACCTTAGCTGGGGAGGCTCTGGTGCCGATGATGAATCCGGTCATCTCGGCCGTGGGGCCTTGCAGTTCGCCGATGGTAAGGCGAGCTATCTCGGCTTTCAACTCCTTACCGGCGGTAGCGCTCCGCTGTATGGCTGGATGCGCGTGGTGCTCACCGCGAACGGGAACGGAGTGATTCAAAGCTGGGCCTACGATGACAGCGGCGCGGCCATTATGGCAGGGGCTAACGGCCAGTCAGGCCAGCGTTTGGTGACAGGCGTGCAGGTGGCTCCCACCAGTGCCGCCACGGCGGGGGATTCCATCTTGTTGGCATCCGGCGGCAAGGTGACTTTCAACGACGGAGCCGCCGGCGGAATTTTCTCCGGAACCATCGATGGGGCAGGGGAGATTCAAATCACTGGCACGGGCGGCCTGCGACTCAATGGCTCCAATGCATTCACCGGGACCGCCTCCGTGCAGGAAAACAGCAAGCTCATCGTCGCGGATAGCACTAATCTCGGCAGTGCCTCGGTGGCACTTGGTAACGCGTCCGCCTTGGTATTCGAATCATCGGCTTCTAATGACGGCGGCGCCAATACCTTTTCCAACACTATCTCGCTGGCTGGTAGCGGCGGGGTGCTGGAAAATACAGGGACTGGCACGGTAGAGGTCACAGGTGCGGTCGTTGGTAGTGGTGAGCTGATCACCAGAGCTGGCAGCGGGAACCTTACGCTCTCCGGCAACAATACCTACACTGGTGCGACCAGTGTCTCTGACGGCAAACTGACTATCTCATCCACGGGTTCAATCAACAGCACCAGCGGCGTCTCGATTGGCGCGGGTGAACTCAATTACAACTCGACCACAGCACTTACTCAAAATATTTCTTTTTCGGGAACCGGCGGCACCCTGAGCGGCACCGGTACTATCATCACCAATGTCAACGTCACGGCGGCCAACACCCTTAGCATCGGCAACTCGCCCGGTACGATGAACTTCGACTCTGATTTGCTGATCGACGGCACCTATTCCTTCGAACTGGACAGTGGCACATCTTCGGCCGATCTCGGCAACGTAGGAGGGAATCTGACTCTCGGCGGGATACTCGATCTAGTCCAGCTGGGCACCTACACGAACGGAGAAAAATTCACATTGCTATCCTATGCCGGTTCGCTCACTGGGGTCTTCACAAACGCCTCGCTCAATACCCTATCAGACGACACCGTATTCACCTCCGCGGGTGGTCTCTGGCAGATTAACTATAACGACACCATTGCGGGGCTAAACGGTGGGACCCAAACTAACTTTGTGACCATTACGGCAGTAAGCGCCATACCTGAACCATCAGCAGTCGCGCTATTTGGGCTTGGCGTCATGGTGCTGTTCGTCCGCCGCCGTAGGACCTGGTTCTAAGCCAGTGAGAACGCAAGAAATCATAGATCGCAGCCTCCAAAAAGGAGCTCACTTTTTTGGATCGAGGATTCGAGTAGTGTTGTCTTTGTGCGTCTGGTTTTCATTGATGTGTCTATTTTACAGTTTTGGTGAAGTTAGACACACTTTTTTATACGGTCCCACATTTAGATCAGGACCACGGCGACAACATTCCGCAATGGGAAAACGCCATGAATGCATTTTTGGAAAAAGAGGCAAATGAGATAAATGAGCTCACGCCCACCCCTTCGCAGTAAACCGACTGAGTCAGATCTAGCAGGTTCAAATTGAGAGAGACATAAAGATCGATATGGAGGAGCTTGTTCATGATGGCTCCGATGTTGACGATTTGTGGCTTGACTTGTGCTTTGAGGCGAGTTGCAAATTCGAAACCGTGAAAAAAGTGTGTCTAGCTTCACCAAACCTGTGAGATAGATGTCGACTTCCCCGAGACGCAGATCGTCTCGACCCTCAGAGGAGTATCAATGTAAGTGACCGCGATCTGCGCCACTATTTTTCCCGCGCTCTACTATCCAAGGTGGGAGCCTTCATTCCCAGCCTTGGATTTTGCATTTGGTGCCGCGTAGAAACACACGATGAGCACACAAGGTATGGCAATAGGAACGGCCATCAAAAACCATTCCGCGTTTGTTAGACAAGTTGGCGCGCGGATTGAACGGGATCACTTGACATCCGCGCCGTTGAGGAGCACGCGTCGCTTCTTGCGATCCTATCGCAGGGTGTTTTCCCACTGGCCATCCTTTGGCAGAATGCTGAACCACTTCTCCGCCACATCGGGTGTGGTCAGTTCACGGTAGTGTTTGAAGATGATGGACGGTGAGTTGCCCGCTTCCAGAGCTACCTGATCGGCGCTTTGAGCGATCGCAATCCGGTAACTGATGAATGAATCGCGCAGCACTTTGCGCGGCCAATCAATTTTAAGTAGAGCGAATACGCTGATTATCATGCTCTTTCATTCCTTTGATTGCTTTTAATTGCCAATTTTTGCGAAATGAAGCAGCTTAGATTGGAGCAATTTTGAGCACTAACGGGAAGATATTTTGTCACCATTTGTCGCCCATCACCTATAACTAACAGCAACTTTGGGCAACCATGAGAACAAGGTTTCTCCACTAGATTTTGCAGGTCTAACCGACTAATCCATCGCCGCTGTTGTCAACCCGCGGTTGATCGCGAAATGCATGGCTTGGGAAAAGGCTAGTGCCACCAAGCATGAGGAGGAGTTCGAGTGCCTGATGAGGGAGCGTGGTCCGGTCGAGTCGCGTTGATCGGGGCGGAGGTAGACCACCAGAGTCCGAATCCATGACTGCCGCCGTGCGTGTCATCACTTTGGGGACTATAATCCGTTTACATTCTATGCTATTAAGGCGTTTTACGACAACTAAAAAAGCCGTCAGACTTTGCGCCAGTGATTCAAAATCGCCCAAACCAACCATCAAATCGAGAACCACAACCCAAAAATCTCCCATGAAATCAAAAAAACAAAATCCATTCCTCGTCGCCGCCATCACCTTGGCTGGCTTTGCCTTCGCCGCTTCTTCCGCCCTCGCCGCGACCCAATACTACAAATCCACCACCGCCGCTAACGCCTGGACGGGAAGCTTCTGGGGCTCCTCCGAGGCCGGGCCTTTTACCAGTGCCTGGGTTTCCGGGTCGGACGCGAATTTCGTGGACAATGGCGGCACCGCATTGGCTCTCATCGGAGCCACCACGGCGTTTGCCTCAATCACTGCGAATGAAAGCGTCACGCTGACTGCCGGTGGGACGCTCGGCACGGGCGGCACGGTGGCTTCCGTCACGGTGGCCAGCGGGAAGACGTTGAATTTCCAAGGCCAAGCCCTCTCCACAGCCGCCGGCACGGGCTTCACCAAGAATGGACCCGGGATTTGGAGCCTCAATGGCAGCGCCTTCACCGGCGGCTTTACGATCAATGCCGGCACAGTTGCCGTCGGCGGCGTGAATGCCATGGGTGCTGGAGGCACGTTGACCATTAACGGCGGCACGATCCGATCCACGGCCACTGCTGCGCGCGACCTGAGCGGCAAATACACAAGCATCACCATCGGCGGAGACTTCACCTTGGGCGACGCCGTGAATAACGGGGCGCTGACGTTCGCCACCACGTCGGTGAACCTTGGGGCGGCAAACCGCATCATCACGTTGAACAGCGCCGCCACCTTTGGCACAAGTGCCGTGATCAGCGGCGATGCGGGAGTTGGCTTCACCAAGACCGGCACCGGCACGCTGACTCTTCAAGGCGCAAATACTTTTTCCGGTGGTGTGACCATTCTGAGCGGCACAGTGGATAGCAAGACCACCCAGACCACCCTGGGCTCGGGCACGCTTGTCATTGGCGGGACCGGCGGCGTCAACCCCATCTTTCAAACCGGCATTAACAACGCCAACGTCGTCCAAATCAACGCCAACACGACTGGCACATCGATCATCGCTGCGAACGGCACCGGGTCTGGATTCGTCATGTCCGGAGGGATCACTTTGAATAGCGCCAATCTGAATGTGCGGACCTTCGGTAGTGGCACGACGGCCGCGGTAGCCTTATCCGGCGGCGTCACTGGCACCGGCAACCTAACCATCAACAACCTCAGTAACGGCACCGCTGCAACTGGCAAGGTCACCCTGAGCGGGGCCACTATCAACAATATCGGCACCGTCACCAGTCAAGGTAACGGGCCGACCGCCAACGTAATCAGCGCCGTGATTGGCGCGAATGTCACCGGCGTCGTCGTCCCAAACACTAGTATCACCCCGCTGAACCTCACCGCCGCAAATCTTTACACCGGCCCGACGACCATCGGCACGGGCGGCACCCTTGTGCTAGGCAACGCGAACGCCGCGAGCAACTCCAGTTCGGTGACGATTGCCGACACGGGCGCGCTCGCGCTGACCACCACCCCAAGCACGGTCAAGGCCCTCACCTTCTCCGCCACCGGCAAACTGAATTTCGACGTCGTAGCCGGCGGCTCGGGTCTGACGGTCAGCACCTCCAATGGCGTCACCAACAGCGGCGCGGCCGGGTCTGTCACCATCAATATCACCGGCAGTGCGCCCGCCAACGGCACCTACCCGTTGATCTCCTACAGCGGCACCTTGCAGGGCACCGGTTTCAGCGCCTACACCCTCGGCACCACGCCCCCGGGTAAAACCTACGCGCTGAACGATGCCGCCGGCGTCGTGGAGCTGGTTGTCTCAGACCTTCCCGCCATGAATTGGACCGGCGTCCAAAGCACCGAGTGGAGCACGGCTGCCATCGCCGGTTCCAAGAACTGGAGCTTGGGCGGCAGTCCGCTAGATTACTCGGACGGCCAGGCCGTTCTCTTCGACGGCACCGCCACCAACTACACGGTGGACCTCTCCGTGGCGGATGTGACGCCGTCCAACGTTTCCTTTGATAACAATGGCGCCACGCCTTACACGCTCCAAGGCAGCAAGGCCATCACGGGTTCCACGGCGCTCACCAAGGCAGGGAGTCAGACGCTCACCATTCTCAACTCGAACACCTACACCGGCGCAACCATCGTTAGCGCTGGCAAGCTGGAAATCGGCGGGGCCAGCTTGCTGGGTGCCCTCGGGGCCTATGCCGGGGCGATCACCATCGCCGACGGGGCGACCTTTGAAAAATCAGCGAGTGGTACCCAAACTCTGAGCGGTGCGGTCACCGGCCTCGGCACGCTGAAAATGAGCGCCTCCGCCGGGGGATTGACTCTGAACAACTCCGGCAATGGTTACAAAGCCCTGGACATCACCGGTGGCCGGGTCTTCATCAGCGACAGCGCGCTTGCGCTGCCCACCGCCGCAACCGTCTCCATTACTACCAACGGTCTGCTGGTCTTTAACGCCAGCAGCAACAATAACAATGTCATTACCGTCGGGAACAACGGCGGCATCTGCGCGCGCAACTCCGCGGGAGCGACTTTCGGCAATGTTACCCTGCCCGGCACCGGCACCGTCATTTTCAACAACGATGATTCGACGACCAGACTCCTGACCATCAGCAAAGGCCAGACGCTCACCGGCGACCTGACCGTCCAGATCAGCGGGAACCGAATGACCGCCTCCACGGCTGTGCTCGGCGCAGTGACCCTCAGCGGAGTGCTCACCGGCAGTGGCGGCTTGACCTTGACGAGTTCCGGCAACCCACTCAACACCAACCTTTACGGCACCGGCACGCTGACCCTCACCGGCGCCAACAACTACACCGGCCCGACCACGATCAAAAGCGGCAAGCTAGTCTTGGATACAGCCGCAAATCGTCTGGCAACCACAGCCGCTGTTGCCTTGGGTGACGTCGGCACCACCGCAAAGCTTGCCCTCGGCGGCACGACGGCGGCGAGTCAAACCCTCACCGCTCTGACGACGACCGGCTTGGGTGGATCCGTGGTGGGCGGAAATGCCTCCAATTCTACGCTCTTCCTGAACATTGCCACCAGCAACACCTTCGGCGGCACTCTCGGCGGCGCGGGCACGAATGAGAACAACCTCACCCTCACCAAGCAGGGCGCGGGCACCCTGACGCTCAGCAGTGCAGCCAATACCTTCACCGGCCAAGTCCTCTCGGATTCCGGGACGATCCAGGTCACTAAGTTGGAGAATAATGGAACCGCCAGCAGCGTCGGATCTGGCACTGGCTCACTCCGTCTGGGCAGTGACGCCACCGCCACCCTCGAATACATCGGCACCACCGACAGCAGCACCAACAAGGTCATCCAAATCGGCGCCAACGTCGCCACCAACACCGGCAACGCGGCGATTCTCAACAACAGTGCTTCTGGCAAACTCACTTTCACCGCCACCACTTTCAACCAAGTGGTCGGCGCTGCCACGGTAGCCCGTGCGCTGGTCCTTGGTGGTAGCTACACCGGGGCAGCCAACGAAATCACAGGCGTCATCCAAGACCACAACACAGCCGGCGGGGGTATCGTCTCGCTCACCAAGGAGGGAGCTAGCACATGGGCTCTTTCCGGCGCGAACACCTACACCGGTGATACCACGGTCAACAGCGGTGTGCTAGCCGTCAACGGAACTTCCATCGCAAATAACGGCAAACTCGTCATCGCGGGCGGCAAGGTGGACCTAACCAACACGGAGATCGTCGGCACGCTCTTCTTCGGTGCCACCCAACAACCCTCGGGCACCTACAGTTCCAGCAGCGTTCCTGCCGCTGCCACGATCACGACCGCCAGTTTCTCTGGCGGCGGAACGCTCACCGTCACCAGCGGCCCAGGCGGAACCTATGCCTCGTGGATCGATGGCTTCTTCCCAGGTGAAACCAACCCCGCGATCATCGGAACCGGCGCCGACCCGGATAACGATGGCATCAACAACGGTGTGGAAATGGTCATCGGTGGCAACCCAGCCACCGGCATGGACACCGCCCTGCTGCCGACCATCGAGTTGGTCACCAATCCCGTCAGCACGCCCGCCATTCCTGCCGGAGACTACCTGCTCTTCACCTATCGCCGCAGCGATCTCTCCGTCGCGGCTGGCGTGACGGCGACCTGTGAGACCGACTCCGATCTCGTCGCCCCATGGACCGTCGCGACGGACGGCGTCTCCGGAACAGTGATCCAGGTGGATGACAACTTCACCTTCACTCCGCCTGCAGCGGCGAACACCGACCGGGTGCGCGTGTATGTGCCACGCGGCGCGAACACCAAGCTCTTCGGCCATCTCGACGTCCAGGTTCCTTGAACGGAAATGCTATCGAAGCGGGTTTTCTTGGCCGCTCGGTCCCATTACTGAACAGGAAATACCAAGGAGACATAAAAATTTTCGGAGTTAATTGGGTTATCTCCGGATCCATTGCGGGGCCACCAGCTGACGGGTTGGAGGCCTCGCTTCTCATCTTTGAAAGTCATTTCATGATCCGATCACAGATACTGATCCTCGCCATCGCTTCCAGCGGGCTATGTGTCTCCGCGACGGTTCAATCAATATAACACTCTATGAAACCACGCATTCTCAACACCGCCCACCTCTCCTTTCCACTCGCCACCGCCATCGGGGCGCTGCTTGGTCTATTCGCTACGCCCGCCGCACACGCGGCTGCCCGCACTTGGTCCGGCGGCAGTGGCGACTGGCAGACCGATCAAACCGGTGGATTTACCACCGGGCCTTGGGCTAATATCGACACTGCCACTTTCAACGGTCCCGGCGGCACCGTGACTGTGAAAAGCGCGATCACGACCGGAAATGCCGCGCTGGCATTCACCCTGGGCAATTACACACTGCAGTCCGACGTCGCGACGGAGCGCGTCGTCACCTTGGGCAACGACAACGTCACGCTGGGCAATGGCGTCACCACGACCATCGGGTCGAACGTCACACTCTCTCGCGCCGCTGCCCTGACTTTTGATGGTAATAGCACAGCAACC
>CAIRGO010000100.1 GCA_903878115.1 Akkermansiaceae bacterium
TGGCATTTGTGATTGGCTCGTTACTCTGTGCCTTTGGGATCGTACATTTGCTGGTCATGGTCGGGTCGATGCCTTCGCTGTTGGCATTGATCACACTGGTAACCTACATTTTTCTCTACACTCCTATGAAGCGTAGGCACTCGGTCAATACGCTTCTCGGTGCAATACCTGGCGCCATTCCGCCAATGATTGGCTGGACGGCGGGTGGTGGTGCTGTGGATTCTGCCGCGTGGTTTTTATTTGCGCTGCTTTTTTTGTGGCAGCTTCCGCATTTTATTGCGATCAATTGGATGTGCCGCACCGAGTATGAAGAGGCGGGTTATAAAATGTGGTCGAACGGAGATGTGAGCGGCGTGAAAAGTGGTCGGCTCTCGGCGATGTTTTCGCTGTGCCTCGCCGTGCTGGCACTGTGGCCGTGGTGGGAGGGTCGGGCGAATATCGTATGGGCGATTTCTGGTTTTTTGTTAGGTTTTTGGATGATGATTCTCGCACTTCGCTTTAAAAAAATCGGTGAGCGACCCGCAGCCAGAAAATTATTTCTATTTACTCTGCTTTATTTACCCATCGCCCTAACAATTTTGGCCTTGTGCTGGAAACGTGGCTGATTTTCATGATTCATGAAGGCTCCCCGCAAGTTACGTGTCGCGGTCATCGGTTGTGGATCAGCTGGGCCTGCGGCTGCTACGCTATTGGCACGGGCTGGTCATGAGGTGCATTTGTTTGATAAAGCACCTCATTGCTTAGCAGTGGGTGCTGGATTTCTGCTACAACCGAGCGGCATGCACGTGCTTCGTGAATTGGGGATTTTAGAGTCTGTCCTAGCTCATTCTTCGCGCGTGACTCGGCTTCATGTGTTAGAAAAAGATCGTGCTGATTTGATGCAGCTCCTTTATGCAGAAGTAGGCGAGAATTTATTCGGTGCTGGCTTGCATCGCCCGGTATTGTTGCATTATTTGCTGCAAGCCATGGCGCAGGCTGGCGTGATCATGCATTGGAACTGCGAAATCATTGCTGCGCAGCAAACCAATCAAATCTGGAATCTCACAACCGCAGATCAGCGAGAGCTGTTAGGCTTTGATTTTTTGATCATCGCAGACGGCGCCCGTTCTCGATTGCGCAAACTTGTCGACGATGACGGCATTGATCGAGGATATGCATGGGGTGCGCATTGGTTCATCGGTGAAAACGATGGTTCATTCGAAGAAGAAGAGCTTTATCAAATGGTGCATGGCACAAAAATTCTCTCTGGATTTTTGCCGACAGGACGCGATCTCGAAAAAGATCAACGTTTAGTCAGCATGTTTTGGAGTATCAAAATCGCCGATGACGTGATGCTGCGCCAACAACCGTTAGAACAGTGGAAAGATCTCGTCTCTGCTACTGTTCCCCGTGCAGAAAAATTTCTCCACCAGATCCAAGATTGGTCACAAATTCTCACCGCACGTTATGGCGACGTGCGCATGCGCCGTTGGCATGGCAATGCTGTGGTCGTCCTTGGTGATGCGGCTCATGCGATGAGTCCACAACTTGGTCAAGGCGTGAACCTTGCGCTAGCCGATGCTCATTGTCTCGCTTCTTGCATGGAGAAATTTTCTCTGCAAGAAGCACTCGACGCCTATACAAAAAGGCGTCGTTTTGCGCTACGTTATTATCAATTTTCCACTCGCTCGTTAACTCCATGGTTTCAATCGGACTACGAGTGGTTAACCCCATTTCGAAGAATGATGTTTCGCACTTCACAGCACATTCCCATCGCGCGCAAGCTTATGACCGCGACGATGGCGGGAATAATTGGTCATTAAATTATTTTTTATCTGGCAAGGATACAGGGGCTGCGCTGTCGGTGATGGTCCACTTTTTGAAATCATAAACGCGCATTTTTCCGTTGACCTCAAGTGTTAGAACTCCGCCGTTTGGGTGGTTGGCTCCATTTGTTTTCAGGAGTGGAAAGAGATCGTAGCGCACCGGCTGTCCATCCACTTGGCATTCGTCTTTCACCATGGGTTCGGCTGGCTTCCAGCGTAGGCTCAGTGTGTGACCTCGGAGATTGATGAAGGTTAATTTTGGTGGTGAAACATTCGTCGTCGCTACGAACTTGGTCTTGCTTCGTAAAGCATCGCAAAATTTTGCCAACTCTGCATCCACTCCACCGCCAGCAAACGGAGCAAGCGGGCTGGTTTCCAGAATCCATCCACCACGTTGGGCATCGCAGCGCAGAAGATCAAGATTTTCGCGCGGATTTGGTTTGTCCCACTTAGCGGGCTCGGTAAAACGAAAGGCAAACAGCATGGTGCCGCCGTGGCATAGCACCCAGCCATCGCGTTCGATGCGTTTTACGATCGCGCCTGTGGTGGTGAATGGAGCGCGGGTGGTCCAGTAGGTGTATGCTGTTGGCACGTCATGAACGCCGATGAGTGTGCCTTCGTATTGGAGTATTTGGCAGTAGGGGTTTTCTCCGTAAGCAAAAGCGTTACGTAATTGCTCGCTGGGACGGCGTCGATTTTCCTGAATGATCGTGAAGGTGCTGGCTGGTTTAGGGCTTTGCCATTTGAGCATAGTGCGTCGGCATTCTTTGAAGAGTGATGAGTCAAAGGGACTTCCGTCATCGCGCTGACTGGCAAGACCGTAACCAGTTGTGAACCATGCAATCTTACGCACAATTTGTTTATGGCTAGGCCAGATGTGGTTGGCATAAACGGTGCGCGTGTCTGGGAGTGATGCCTGCCAAGAGCTGAGAAAGTCAGGAGCAAAAACCTTCCCTGGATGTGCCAACCAGTAGGATTGGGGAGCGGAGTTGATGTTAAATGGTTGATCACTGCCGTAGAGCAACCATGCCATGCTGTTGGTGGCAGAAGCTGAATGTGGACTTAGATTGAGAGATCCCCAATATTTTCCTCGGCCAGCACTGCTGATGTGATATCCGTGATGCCAGTGTGCACCTGTATGGACTAGCATGAAATCCAGTGTCATCGCAGCAGCTTTGCTCATAGCTGCATCACGGCTGTATTCGGCAATCATGCGCGTGGGAGCAAAGTCCGTGCCATAGTAAACTGGTGCATCGTATTCGCTCGCATTGCGGTCGGTGGTCTCGCGCCAAATCCGCCACAGCCACCCTGCGCAATTTTTTTGAATAGTGGCGGCATTGTTGCCACCTGCATCTACGAGGTCAGGCCACTCCTGTGCCGCCAGCCAACCTGAGCCATCGCGCATGAGTTCGTAGTTTAAAGACACCCCTATCGGTTTTGAATAAGTCCAGCTAGCGGCTAGGCGTTTCACTTTGGCAGTCATCGCGGGTGAAAATTTACCCTTGTGAACGAGGTATGCATGCATCACCGCATGGAGATTAAAAGGGTCTGGCTTAGCCTTCAACGTGGCATCTAACATTTTATCGATTGCCACTAGTGTTCCTGCTGTATCAACGCCGAGTTGCAAACGCGCCGCAAGAAATGGCATGCCGTCTTTCGGAAACGTGGTACTGCGCGGTGTGGCTGCGCCAAAATATTGCGTGCAGGCAAAGGCGCGTTCTGCGTAAGTTTTGCCTGTGAGTCGAGGATTCGCTGTTTGTACTTGCGCATCGATAGGATCAGATCCTGACCAGATGAGCATGGCGAGTATAATATAACGTGCTTTAGTTTTTAGTTGAATCAGATCGTTCATAAGAAAGGGAAATTTTTAAGAGAATGAAATATGGTTTGCGTGCGAAGTCAGGCAAGGGAGCTTCCCACTAGCATCTATCATCATAACAACAAGGAAACATGGCGAAAGGGTTTTGACTGAATTTCGGCGTATCATGGTGCGGAAACTGTTAAACGGACAAAACGACGAGTGTTGGTGCCAGCAGGTAGAGACGCTTTGATCGTCTGGATTGTTCCATTGTCACTGATGACTTGCGATGTAACTCCTGCACTGCTCCAACTTGTTAGGTTGTCACTCCATGCCACTTGATATGTTAGATCGGAGGCGGTTTTATTTTTCACATAAGTAAATTCTAACACGTTTCCATTTTTTACTATACTTGTAGTATTTCTTGTCTGGCTATAGGGATTTTGGCCAGTGGCATATTCTAACAAATTGGTTTCGCCATCGTTATTGGTATCAGTGTGGTCGTTGTTAGCAGTATTGCCAAAATGCAATAGTCGCCATTGTTCGAGCGCAGTGGCAATTTTGAGGGTGACATCATTGCCATCGCCGCCGGTATAGTTGATGATCCAGGTGTAACCGCTCGCTACAAATGTACCGTCCTGTGGTTTTCCTGCAAAAGTTCCGCTGATCGCGCCTACGCTGGTTTTATTGAGGATGATCAGAGTATTGCCTGCTGGTAGGCCGGGGTTTGCGATGACATCAAGTGCGCCTGCGAGGGTAACATTACCGCCGACACTAAATGCGCTCAAAGATGTTTCAAAACGTCCGCCGCTTTGTATGTCCAAACCACCACTGGTGCTTGCTGATCCCTGAGGCGCTAGGCTGCCCGCACTTGCGGTGATGCTGCTTGCTAGGCTGCCAGAGAGCACTATTTTTCCTGCGTAGATGGTCGTGGTTCCCGTGTAGGAATGACCAGATCCGCTGAGAGTCCATGTGCCCGTTCCGAATTTTTCGAGCCCCACAGTGTTTGCAGCATTTTTCAACGCGCCACTGAAAATTCCAGAAGCTGTGCCATCGAGTTGGAGTGTTCGACCGGATATCGCAGGAGTGAATTGTCCCGTTAGATTCAAGGTTCCCGCATCCACGCGGACTCGCGTGCTGCCACCACCATTGGTCAGTGAAAAATTTCCAGCAATCGTGTTATCACCAGCCGCGTTGATGATAGCTGGATTTGTCGTGTTGGTATTGCTCGTGACAAAGTTAAGGCTCGCAGGCAGAGCGATATTGCCACCGCTGCCATCAAGGATGAGTCGACAGTTTCCGTTAGTTCCATTCGTCATCGTCACCGTCTTTGGCCCCACGCCGAGGGCATCGGAACGTGTGATCCGGACTCCTCCACTGTTGACTGTCACGTTGCCAGTAAAAGAATTGGCTCCACTAAGTGTCGTTTCTACTGCAACCGTGCCGCCAGTAGCAACGCCAAAGTCGAGAGCGCCGCTGCCGCCGATGGTATTTGCCACGGTGAGCGCTGTATCGCTGCGATGAAATCGGAGGATCGCATCATTGGTGATTGATCCACTGCCGAGTGTGCCTGTATTCGTGTTCGATCCAATTTGCAGCACACCCGCCTCGACGATAGTCGGACCGCTGTAAGTTGATGCGCCCGTGAAAGTGAGCGTGCCCGCACCAGATTTCGTCACTGGTAATGCGGCTGTTGTGCCGTTGGAAATCACGCCCGGTACGATCACATTTCCCGCTCCAGTAAATTCCAAAGTGCGCGCTACATAATTCGAAGTTATGCCACCTCCGCCGATCGTCAGCGTTCCTGAGTCCGAGCCGATGACGCTACCACCGGCACCAGATCCGAGCACGACATTGCCAGTCACCGCGTTGTTGCCGCTGAGGTTAAGGATTACGCCATTAGCTGCGCCAAACCCAAGCCCACTGATGGTGATTGTAGGATTTGCCAAAGTAATGCCGCCGCTGAGTTGAAGTTGTGCGCCCATGTGTGAGCCGGCAGTGTCGCCTGCAATGACGCTCACGGCACCCGTTCCGAGCGAGTTGCTACGGTTGATCCGCAGGATTCCTCCGACCGTGCCGCTGCTGGTATTAACGCCAATCATAGTACCGCCACTGAAACTATTTCCCGAGCCAGTCAGTTTCCACAAGCCCGCTCCGCGTTTTACTAGGGCACCAGTTCCGGGGATGTTATAGTTCAAATCGCCGTCGCCCGCTCCAGTGAGCGTAAGTGTGCCGCCCTCGCTGGCGAGTGTATCATCGTAATCATAGCGATAGCCGATGGAAAACTCAGATCCAGCGGTAACCGAGTCGAGAGTAGCTCCCGCCGCGCCGATGGTGAAAAGCCGACCTGCCCCACCCGATGTCTTTGCATTGCTCGCACCCGTGTGCTGCAGCGTGCCACCTTCCAAGATATTTTCCGCAGCCTGCACAGCCATGTAGCGCATTGTCCCCTCCCATCCCCAATCGCCAGAAAATGATAGCGTGGCGCCTGATTTAATTGTCAACCCTTCCGAGCCGCCTGACATGTATAGCCGACCTCCCGAGGCGATGGCCAACGTGCCTGCATTCACCATCAGCGGCCCAGTAAATGTATTTGCACCACTTAGGGTCAAGGTTCCCGCGCCGCTTTTCACAAGTCCGCCCGAACCGCTCAGCACCGGAGCGAGGGTTGCTGATACTCCAATCGCCGTAGTGATGGTGGGCGTGGCTCCGGTCAGTGCCAACGCAGTACCCGCCACTTGGTAACCCGTAGTAAAAAAGATCAGATCATTTGCCATGATGCCCGCAGCGAGTGTTACCACTCCCGCCGTTCCGCTGAACGTAGCCGCATCATTGCCTCCATTCCGCCAAGTCGTCGCCGCGCCGGTCCATTTGGCAGTTGTCGTATCCCAGGTCCCTGCGCCGCCACTCCAGGTGAATGCAAACGCCGTCGCAGGATTGCTGTCCGTATTGTATTCCGCTAGGTTGCTCACTCCGTCTGCATCCCAATCTCCCGTTGCCGATTGCCCCAGTCCGTCAAAATGAAACTGCTCCCAATCGTCCGGCATGCCATCACTATCTGAGTCTGCGACAATTCCCATGTCCCATCGCAACGCGGCGACCATCTTGATGTGGCGCACGCGATTCGTCGTGCTGTCCTCGGTATCGTAATTGAGGCCATAAGGCCAAAAGTGGACGTTATCGCAATTTACCACCGCACTTGCACCATCGAAAATTTTTACCCGTGCCGTGGCTCTTGATCCATTCCAAGTGCCACCCGCATTACGCGAAGCCCATGTCCCATAAGTGCCCACGCCAAGCGTGTGGCTAATTTCATGCAATGCTACACGCGTGCCTATGCTGCCACCGAAATCAATCCATCCACTATAATTACCCTGCGCCGTCGGCACGCCTGCATTATAGTTTGCAGTGAGATTTTTCGGGAAATACCCATTCGCATTGTAAAGCGCCACCGCCGCATCCATCGCCGCGACAATGCCCGCCCGTTTGTCAGCTGGCCAAGAGCCATTGCCGCTTGCCAATTGATAGGTTAGCCCGTGACTTTGCGCTGTGGTAAAAATAGTCACCACGAGCAAAGAAAAGCCGCGCAGAAAAGATCGTATTTTTGTTAGTTGGCGCATGATTTTCTAACAGTTTTTAGATGAAGATAACGCTTGCCATTACACCCGCTGCAAGGGCTCCAGCGGTTTGACCGAGATTGATTTTCTGATTGGCAACGTCATCATGGAATGCGTCATGTCGCGCTTCGTAGGTAGATTGATAGTTGGTCGAATATATCAAAAGTAAAGTGACAGCTGAAGCAATAAAAGAGGAATGTTTGCTGAAGATCATGTGAAAAAATCATGTGTTAAGGGGTAATTACAACACGGTAAAAGCGAGAGGCAGTGGTGGCGCTACCCACATCTGTTAGAGTCGCGAGTGAACCATTTCCTGCGATAGCCGAGCCAAGAGTTGTCCATGCGCCATTGAGTGAATCCGATCGTTGCAGTTGATACGAATGACCAGAATGAGCCATAATGGTGATAGAAAAATTTGCACCAATTTTCTGAGAACTGAGGATGCGTCGATCACTGTTTTCGATCACTATGCCCGTATTTACGAAATTGACTGGTAAACTGCTAGCGCTGGTGAGCAAGTCGAGAACGCCGCTGTTAGAGAATGTGCCTGTCACCATCAATTGCGCGCCACCCACTACACGAATTGTGCCACTGTTTGTGATGTCACCATTCACATTCAACGTGCTGCCCGATACGGTAGCAAGTCCAGCATTACTAATTTCACCAGTAATGCTTCCGCCAGTGCTCGTAAAGTTTGCTTCGCTGGCAATGCTGACAGTTTCCACACTGATGCTTCCGCCCTCCAGACATAGCGTCGCGCCACTTTGCACATCGAGTGATGCTGTATTTGTGATGGATCCGCTAGACATGATACAAAGCTTGCCAGCCTCGACAGTCGTGGTGCCGCGATGTGTGGCTGGCCCAGCAAGATTCCACACTCCCTCGCCGGTTTTTACGATCTTCGTCGTGCCGCCACTGACTTGCTCGGCAATGTCGCCGCTGTATGTTGCAGAAGTTCCTTTGCTGCCGATGCGATAAGCCAGCGTTCGACCGCTTGTGGCACCGCCGCGCAAGTGTGATCCGCTCGCACCATTCAGAGCGCCGATAGAAATCGTAGTGCCTGCGCCTGTATTCGTAGTGCCACTCATATAAAACCAAGTATTTGCTGCGAGATTCATCGAGGCATTCGGCAAGCCTGGCCAACTATAGGCAGAGGCGATGCGAAAATCACCAGAACCTGCCGTGGTGATGTTGAGTTGACCAGTAAATGCACTCCAGTCACCCGTGATGTCAGGCCGCACGTAGTTTGTCCGATAATCGAGAGTGCCGCTCCCTGTCACGTCACCACTGAATCCACAACGCGGCGCTACTTCGAGTTGTGCGCTGCCCGCGACATGAAGTGAGTTTGGCAAAGTCCCTGCATGAGTACCGTTGCCGGCGCTATACATTTTTAACACGCCGCCGTTCATCGTCACCACACCACTACCGAGAGCACCAGCGTTGGCGACCGAGTTTCCAAGCTGAATTGTCCCAGCATCGAGCACCACTCCACCGCTAAAACTATTCGCCGCCGTGAAGGTGACCAACCCCATGCCCAACTTATGCAGCGAGCCATCACCTGTGATGCCAGAGCCGCCAAAGGTAAATGACCTCGTGGCATTGTTGATCATCACGCTGCGCGGCGCAACATTTGAAGCAATTGTGACTGCGCCACTTGTCGCCGCATCGGTGAATGTCACAGCATCAGCGTTATAAAATATATCTGCTACCGTTCCATTCAGCCAAGCTGTAGTTGTTGCGATGTCCCACTGTGTTTGCCCGCCACTCCATGCCAGTGTCACAGGTGATCCGGTCACAGTCAGCCACACACTTCCTGGTGTAGTGCCTGATACATTACGGCCGAGCGCAAAACTTTGACGAGGTGTATTCACTAGGTTGTGAGAAAGCGTGACGCTACTTGCCGTGAGTGAACCAGTCGCACTTAGCAAGGTATAAGTCCCCGCACCGAGCGAGCGATTTTTCATCGAAATGTCAAAAACATGTGCTCCGCTGAGGTTCAAGGAAGCGGCATTAATTCGATCATTATTCCCGCCGCTTGATCCCGATAAATCAAAGCGCAATGTTGGTGCTGCAAGGGTGAGTGCACCCGTCGTGAGCACGCCTTCTGGTTCTAAAATTCCACCATTACTTACATTTACTGATCCACCAAAACTCCCGCCTCCACCGAGCCGCGCGCCGCTGGCAATAGTGACCGCGCTGTTTCCGAAGCTGCCATTCACTAATAGCGTGCCTTCGTTCACGGCAGTCGCTCCCGTATGCGTGCTAGCGCCCGTAAGAGTGAGTACTCCTGTGCCCACTTTTGTGAGCTTTGCATTGTTCTGAAATTTTCCCGCAAAAGTTGTCGAAGTATTCAGCGAGCCAATGGTGTAAGTCGGCGAACCAGCGCTTCCTCCATTCAATACCGCATCCGCAGCCGTGCTCATCAACGCGCCGATAGGAAATGTATTGCCGCCAGAATTTGTCACCGGATTGATGCTGTGACCACCGACGAGATCGAGTGTGGCGGCAGAGAGTCCATTGAAAAACCCTCCATTAAAAATCGTGCGTATGCCGCCATTCGTGCCGCCTCCGTTGGTGATGCGTAGAGTGCCCGTAAATCCAGCCCACGGTCCAGTCAACTCGAACGTATTTCCCGTCACCGTTTGGTTGACGATTGTGAGTAATCCTCCACCAGTCAGGGTTCCACTGAAGCGAATATTTCGTCCTGCATATATGATCGGCTCACTGCCCACAGGCACGGCAATAGGTGCACTCAACGGAAGTTGCGTGCCAGCCCATGCATTCGTGAGTGTGCTATCACCTAACAAGGAAAGTACACCTGATCCAAGGTTGCCTGTATTGTTGCTCGTAGTGCCAATCAAGCCGAGCACCAGTCCACCGTCTTCGATGCTAGTTCCGCCGCTGTGACTATTGTTGGAGCGTAGCGTGAGCGTGCCACTGCCGCGTTTTGTGAGAATCGCCGCTCCGCCAATGATTCCCCCAGTGAGTGTGTAGTTTTTTGTTGATGCATCTACTAGCACTGCGGCGGGTTGAACAGTGCCACTCAACGCGATTGCTGGTGTTGCCGAACCCGTGTCGTCAAGACTTACGAAATCACCATCATTGAAGCTGGTAGGCGCACCGCTGCGCGACCATACGGTGCTAGTTGTATCCCACGGATTGGTCATCGCATTTCCTACCCATACGAGGTCGCGTGGAATCGCTGTCGCACTAACTAACACGTTGAAGCGCTGCGTCCACGTGCTACCAGTTGAGTCAGACACCGTGAAGTCGAACCATGCCCGTCCGAACACATTGGGTGTTGGAGTAAAGTGCACGATTTTTCCGCCGGTGCCACTCTGCATCGTATTTCCGCCCGTGACATTGGAGAGCGTAAAAATTGGGCTGCTTGTGAAGCCGCTGGTGTAGCGCGAGAGATCTACGTCCGCAAAACTAGGACTGGCTACTGTGTTTTTTGGAAGCAGTGCGTGCGGCTGTGATTTGAAATGCAAATACTCTTCCAAATGCGTGTAACCTGCCACGGTGCCAGCAGGAAAAAAAGTGGTGCCCGTGATGAGACCGCCGCTGCTTAAAAAAACAGTATTGTGACTCTGCACAGCGGCATTCATCGCTAACGCATTTTCCCATAAATCTGGCATGCCATCTTTATCTGTATCGATCAACGAAGCGGCCGAATTCAGCGCTGCGAACGCAGTGCCTGTGCTTAGATCTAACGAAATTGGGTCACTGATGATGCCTCGTTGCATGGCAGATGTTCGCGTCACCGCAAGTTGCGTGAGCTCATCGCGCAGAGGCCGAGCTGCATCGTATTCCATGCGTAAGGCCCCGACTTGCGAGATGACTTTTTTATAAGCTGTAAGTCGCGCGTCAACGGTCACTGGCACACCAATCACAGTGCCGCCCGTCACGCCATTCACTGTCTGTGGCCATGCCGTTGTGGCGGTGTCGTATGTCGTACCACTCGACACCATCGAATAGTTTGATTTCGAAACATCAAGCACTCCGTTGTTGTTGCCATCAAGAGCACTGTCGCTCATGTGAAGTTTAAAAATACGTGATCCATCGGGATTATTTCCGCCGCCATAAATGCAATCGCCCGCACTGCCGCCATGACTAAACGTACTGCCGCGAATGTTCACTCGCGAGGTTGTCTCGGAGCCCTGTGCCATGTTGAAGCCAAGATCCCAGCCGAAGACAACATTGTTCACCCAATCGAATACCGCTGGACCGATACATTTTGGATTTCGAGTGTGATTGTTCGCCCATAAAGTATGATGCGCCGTAGCGTGGTTGATGTCCCATAAGCCGCCCGCTGAGTGTGATTGTAAGCCCCACGCATTCACAGACCACTGAAAGGTAAAATTTTCCGGCGGTGTTCCGAACGAAGATAGATTTTCATCAGTCGAAAACATCACATCGCAATGATCCAAAATGATGCGTTGCGAGCCATTGATGTCCACCGCATCACCACCTGCCGCCTGCTTCCCATAACGCCAGCGCACATGCCGAATCACGAGATCGTCCCCCGTTACATTCATGGTGTTGTTCCAAAAACACACACCATCTCCTGGCGCTGTTTGACCAGCGACTGTAATTTTCGATCCATTAATGCTCAATCCACCTCCACTACCGCTGGGTAGCCGAATGTGTCCACTCACTGCAAATACGATGGTCCGACCCGCCACAGGAGCCGTTTGCACCGCATCTGCAAACGATCCCGCACCAGAAGCATTCAAGTTCGTTACTATATAAACATCACCGCCGCGCCCACCTGTCGAGTGTGAGCCATAGCCTTCTGCACCAGGAAACGCAGGGATTTGTGCTTGGACTGTGATTTGAAATACGATGAGTTTCGCTAGCAGTGTGTAAAGTCTGGAGGTCATTTTACATTTAGCATGAATGTGCAACGTTCATTTTCTTGGAGGAGATTACTCACATATTTTACTTATACACATGCTTGCAGACAAGCGTTCTTGATGGAGACTTACGTTTCAGCGCTCAATCAAGGGTTCTTTTTCTATATTCTACAATCGTTATGCAGCATCGGTACATGACACACATCATCAGTCTAGCGGGTGATGAGCTGCTGTTCCAGCGGGGCTCTGACGTTGTAAAATAATATTGGCAGCAGTGATCAGAAATCCGCCACCTAGTATGGCGATTGTCCATGTTTCGTTGGCAATTTCGTGCCCCATGAGTTTTCCTAATAATGCGGGTAAAAACATCGCGATGAGAAAAGTGAAAACAGGTTCGGCGCAGTAGATCATGCCAGCCTCGACGGAATGAACAAACGATTGCCAATGATTCATCAATCCGTAGGCACCGATGCTGCAAAAGATCGCCATCCCGGCGATGATTCCAAATGCCGCTGGCGATGCAATCGCCGTGAAGCAATCGCTTAGCGAGTTCGCTGAGTAGAGCATGTGTGGTGTTCCTAGTAGTGCGATGCCAAGAAACATCACGAAGGTCACCGGCAAACTTCGATTGCTGGTATAGCGTGGATTTTCCAAGCAAAGAATTTGCATGGTGAAAAATATTGTAGCGAGTAGGGTTTCAATTTCGCCACGGCCCAGACGCAGGTCACGATAACTCACCCCAGATAGCCATGCCATGCCGATGGTTACCATGACCACCGCAATGAGAGTTGAATTGCTGGGCATGCGTCGCGTTTTGATTGCATGAATTAAGGGCAAAAATACGCAGTAGCACTGGGTAATGAATGCGCAGGTAGATGCCTTGGTATAGTCTAAGGCATCCGCCTGCAACCACATGCCGAGCCCGCCATACAGCGCTAGTAACAAGCCTTGATGCCATTCACTGGTGTTAGGATTCTGTTTTTTCCCCAGTAAGACGGGAAGCACTAACAATGCGGCAAAACCAAATCGTGACACCATCAACAATGACGATAAAAATGGGCTAGTTGCATGAGCAAGAAGACTGCGTTGTTCTATGAAAAGAATTTTCACCAACGGAAAACTTAGTGCCCACAACAAGGTGGCTAGCAGCAAATAAAATAATGCGCGATTGTGTAGTGATCTTTCAGGTAACACGCCCCGACTTTGCTGTGTGTGGCAAACTCTGGCAAGGAGTATATCTTTGCAGTTGCGCCATGGAAATTCCGAGCGATGATTCTCGCGCATGCAAGCTTTGCCCACACCGCCCGCGTTGATGCGACAGTTTGAAAAGGGACTGATTTCACGTGAAGAATTGCATGAAAAAATGAGTTTACACGCTCAGGTGCTGATTGATGAAATGGAAATGCAACACGCAAATCCCGTGGAATCGTTAATCGAGCAATGGCGCAATCGCATGCAAGCATCGCGTCTTGCTGGCAAACATGGAGAGCTGTGTGTGCGCGAGGTCTTTCATGCACTTTCAGAGTTGGACGATTTTCCCCCAGCACAATTATTATGGAATGCGGCGCACCCTCATATGCCTTTGTTTTGCTTCATTCGCATGCAGAGTCATCCGTTATTTCGGGTCGTGGAAATGCAATCTTCGTCATCAAGTATTACGATAGAGGTCGAATATACACGTCATAAAAATGACCTTCGAACAAAAGAGAAATTCCACCTCATACGAAATCGAAAATGGATTCTATGCGTGGCGAGTCGTGAACAAATTTTCTTGTGAAAATCACGATTCCATTGGATAGGCATTTTCGCCATGCTCTGCCCGATCTAGCCCTTCGTTTTCTTGCTCGGGAGTAACGCGTAAACCAATTATTTTTTTCACCACCAACGCGATCAAAATGGTAGCCACTGCTGACCAGACAATTGTCACACCCAGACCTGTTAGTTGGATTCCAAGCTGAGTCATTAGTGGCTTCACATTGCCCAATCCACCGAGATACGGCTGACCAAAAAAAGCTAACAAAATTGTCCCTAGAATTCCGCCCACACCATGAACGGCAAATACATCTAACGAATCATCAATGTGCCATTTTTCTCGAATCAAACTAACCGAAAAATAACAAACCACGGCGGCAATCGAACCGATGGCAATGGCTCCCACTGGTCCTACATCACCGGAGGCTGGAGTGATGGTGGCTAATCCAGCTACGAGACCTGTCACCATGCCGATGATACCAGCCTTGCCATTGCGCATTCTCTCTAACAACATCCACACAAGTGCCGCACTGCAAGCAGATAAGTGAGTGACCAGCATCGTCATGCCAGCACCTGCTCCAGCGGCGAGTTGACTTCCGGCATTGAATCCGAACCAGCCAACCCATAACATCGCGGCTCCGATAAATACCATGGCGGGACTATGCGGCGGATGTGGATGCTGCGGAAACCCTTTGCGTTTGCCTAACATAATTGCCAATACTAAAGCGGTGACCCCTGCTGTGGCATGGACGACAATGCCGCCCGCGAGGTCTTTGATGCCAAGGTCAAACAGCCATCCACCGCCCCAGACCCACTTGCAAACGGGTGCATAAACGATGATCAACCAAAGCGCAGAAAACAGCAGCGTGGCACTGAATTTCATCCGCTCCACCACCGCACCAACAAAGAGTCCTGGCGTGATGATTGCGAAGGTCATTTGAAACATCAGGAATAATGATTCTGGAATGCTCGTGTTAGATGCCACGGCATTCAGCGGCACATTATGCAAAAATGCAGCACTGAAATCCCCGATCCATTTCCCATCACCCTTGAATGCGAGGCTATAAACGCCCGCGATCCATAGTAGTGAAGCGACACAAGCAATGCCTGCACATTGACCGAGCACGGAAAGAAAATTTTTCCCGCGCACTAGACCTCCATAAAATAATGCCAAGCCAGGCATGGTCATAAATAATACCAGTGCTGTAGCAGTAAGTATCCACGCGCTATTGCCAGAATCGATCACATGACTTGTCGTCTCCTGTGCTGAGGCAATCGAAGGAATTAGGATTCCGCAAGCGATCAGCGGAAATGATTTTCTAACAGTATTAAAATGATTCATGTGACTCCCGAGTATTCATGAATGCAATTCATGAATTGTCAATCGGGAAAATTACATGCGTTGAGGCACGGGAATGCCTAACAATTGCAACCCTTGTTGTAAGGTCCGCGCGGTGACATCGCAAAGAGTCAGACGGCTGTAGCGCGTAATTCCTTCTGCTTTCAACACGGGGCAAGCCTCAAAGTAGGAGTGGAACGCACGCGCGGTTTCTAATAAGTATGTCGTCAATAAATTAGGGCGGCAGTCATCTAACACACTCGGCAGAACTTCCGCAAAACGAGAAAGTAGTCGCGCTAGATGAATCTCGGCTTCTTCTTTCAATTCGATAGTAGAACCTGGCTGAAAGGTTTCTTCTAGTTTGCGGAAAATAGAGCGTGACCGCACAAAGCTATAAAAAAGATACGGAGCCGTATCGCCTTCTAATGCCACCATTTTATTCAAATCAAACACATAGTCGGACAAGCGATGATGCGCCAATTCTGTAAATTTCACAGCGCTAATTCCGATCAATTCTGCAAGGTTTGCCCGCTCTTCATCGGTATCCAAACGACTGCGCTCGTTCACGGTGAGACGCGCTGCACTTACTGCATCATCTAGCACATCTGCCAATTGTGGTAAATCTCCCGCGCGGGTTTTGAGTGGCTTGCCATCGGTCCCTAGAATCGTGCCAAACGCAATGTGCCGCAGATCTACCTCTGCCATGCCTAGTCGTGCGGCCACGGCGAAGAGCTGTTGGAAATGCGATGACTGACGATGATCCACCACATACCACACGGCATCCGCTTGCCATTCACGTTGGCGAAATTGTAGCGTCGCAATGTCGGTGGTGGCGTAGTTGAATGCGCCATCGCTTTTGCGAATCATCATCGGGAAATCGGTCCAGTCGGCATCACGACGAATCAAAAATGGATCTTTCGTAGGGTCGCTCACGCTGCCATCGGAAAAAATACATACGGCTCCTTCGCTCTCGCGCGCCAGATTTTTTTCTAACAACTCTTCGACCAGTGGTGCCAGTGCGTCATTGTAGGCACTCTCGCCTAACCAATGATCAAACGACACATCGAGACGGTTATAGATTGCATTCAGTCCTTTTTTCGAGAGCTCTAGGCATCTTGTCCAGATCGCGAAATTCTCTGCATCGCCTTGTTGGAGTTTTACCAATTCAGACCGACACGCCTCGCGAATTGCTTCATCGGTTTTTGATGAATCACTCGCGTAACGATAGAGGCGCAGCAATTCCTCCAGCGGATCGGCGAGCAATGCCGCTTCATCGAGCACGTTTTTCCATGCCCACGTGACCATGCCAAATTGCGTGCCCCAGTCGCCAATATGATTATCGGTGATGACGTTGTGCCCGAGAAAACGAGCAATTCGCGATAAGCTTTCGCCAAGAATTGTAGAACGGATATGCCCGATGTGCATCGGCTTCGCCACATTCGGTGCGGAGAAATCGATCACAATTGTTTGCGGGGTGGCGATGCGGTCAACGCTCAATCGTTCATCGATCGCTGCAGCTTGCATCCGTGTGGCGTAGGCCTCCGCTTTGATGCGGAAGTTGATAAAGCCGGGGCCTGCGATTTCGGTAGTGGCGAGATCAGCGATGTCAAGCGCAGCGATGATTTGCTCCGCTAACGCCCGCGGATTCATTTTGCGCGATTTCGCTAAAGCCATCGCCGCATTGCATTGATAATCGCCAAATCTCAAATCAGTCGCCGGGCTAACAGAGGCAACGATCGTCTCGCCCAAGATCTGGGTGAGCGTGGCGGAAAGTGAGGATTCGAGATGCTGAGCAATAGTCATGAAAAATGTGCCATCAAGGGCGGGGGGAGTTTTTAGGAGGAAATCAGGGGCTTTTCCACTAAAATTCTTATGTTCTTTCTTTTTTCGTGAATCGCGTCCATTTGAAATCTTGCCCTGTTGATGATTCTCACCTAAAAAAATTGCATGGCAATCATTTGGATAAATGGAAAATGGCAGGATGTATCTGCTAGCGGTATTCCTCTAAATGACCGTGGTCTGCTGCATGGATGCGCTGCTTTTGAAACCATGCGCGTGGTCGATGGACGCGTGCAACATCTGGAAAAGCATCGCGCACGCTTAGAGGCCACCAGTAAAGCATTGTCATTGCCCTCAGTCGAATTGTTGGATTTGTTAGAGATCATTGGATTACTTTGCGAGAAAAATCATTGTGCATCTGGTCATGCCCGTGTTCGGCTCACCGTCACCGCAGGGGAGGGGACATTGTGGGATTCGCAGCTAGGAAAAAATGCCACGATGTGGATCTCCGCCCAGCCTTTTACTCCCAACCTCAAAACTATTTCAGCGGTCCTGTTGCCATGGCGACGCAATGAATACAGCCCGCTCAGCGGTATGAAAACTGCCTCCTATGCAGAAAACTTGTTAGCCAAACGCTGGGCGCATCAACAGGGTTACGACGAAGGAGTCTTTCTCAACACCGCTGGGAATCTCTGCGAAGGCAGCACCAGCAATCTTTTTCTTGTCATAAATCAGGTACTCTACACCCCCGATCTCAGCAGCGGCTGTCTCCCCGGTGTGATGCGTGCCGTGGTGTTAGAGCAAGCTGCCGCCCTCGGTATCCCGTGCCTCTCCACCCCACTTTCCGCCAACATGCTCGAGGAAGCAGATGAGCTATTTTTCACCTCCGCCCTCCACGGAATCATTCCCGCAAATCGCCTAGGTTGCCGTATCCTCAGCGCCCCAGGCCTTATCACAGAGAAGTTGCTAGATATAGGAGAAAGCTCTTTCCAATAGCTTGAGCAACAATTTCGCTTTAAATTGACAAAAATTTAGGATTGCTGCGTGGGATGATTGTTGCATACTACGCGCTTTCCCAGAAAACGATCTTATGGTTCCTAACCCATCTCCTACGAAACAAGTCAGCGCTGAGGTATTGGCAGCTATTTCCCATATTGGCAATCAGTTCGCCATTCAGGGGGAGTTCAGGGATGGGCATGAAATTGAGAGTGGCCATATTAATACGACCTTTCTCGCGACTTATGAACTGACAGATGGCACGCTACAACGGTACATTTTGCAGCGCATTAATCAGAATGTGTTTAAAAAACCGTTAGCTGTGATGAGAAACGTCGAGTGCGTCACGCGGCACATCAACTGGAAAGTTTTACGCGTGAAAAAAGACTTAGGCGGACAGACCTTGAATCTTTACCCTGGTCGCGGTGGGCGCTTCTGGGTGGAGGGGCCTAATGGTGGAATTTGGCGTTGCTATAATTTTATCGAGGGTTGCCAGACCTATGATGTGGTAGAAAATACGCGTCAGGCCTATCAAGCAGCGCGTGCTTTTGGTTCGTTTCAAGATTTGGTGAGTGATTTGGCTGCCAGCAATTTGGAGGAAACTATTCCCGATTTCCATCATACGCCCAAGCGTCTGGAGAAATTGTTAGAAGTTGCCGCTGCCGATCCGAAAGGTCGCTTGGCCTCGGTGAGAGAAGAATTTGATTTTATCCGCGAGCGTGCTGGTATCACTGGCATTTTGTTACAACTCTGCGAAGAAGGGAAAATCCCCGTGCGCGTCACTCATAATGACACCAAGATCAATAACGTGATGATCGATAAGGAAACTGATGAAGCGGTGTGTGTGATCGATCTTGATACCGTGATGCCCGGTCTTTCGTTGTATGACTTTGGCGACCTAGTGCGCACGGCGACCAGCCCAGCGGAAGAAGATGAGACTGATCTCACAAAAGTGCAAATGCGCATGCCGATGTTTGAGGCATTAGTGGAAGGCTATCTCGATTCCGCAGGAGATTTCATCAATGATGTGGAGGTAGATCATCTAGCATTTTCTGGCAAGCTGATCACGCTGGAAATTGGCATTCGTTTCCTAACGGATTATTTAGAGGGTGATGTTTATTTTAAGACGTACCGCGAGCATCATAACCTCGATCGTTGTCGCACGCAGTTGATGCTGGTCAAGCGCATCGAGGAGCAAGAAGAAGCAATGGTAAAATTTGCGCGCAAGGTGAGCCGAGGCAGAAAGTGATCAATCTGCGTCCATGCGGAAAGGCACTGAAACGGAGGGGAAATCTTTCAGTGTGAAGTTCACCATGAAGCCATATTCATCATTGATACGGTTGTCGCGGTGAGTGAGTCCTGCACTGACAATCCAGTTATCGTAGTTCCGGTGCAGCGTGTATTGCTCCAGCTCTAACGTGGCGTCATCAAATTCCCATTGTTGTAAAATCCCAAAGCCCCAATTTTCGTTGAATCGATTGTAGGCGCGAATTTGTATACGGTTCGAATCAATTAAAAACGGATGATTTTGCAAACTACTATGTGCTACCGAAAATTCAAAATTAGGCGTTGGCATAAAGCGGACAGCAGTGGTAAATTCGTTATAACCTGAGCCACTACTAATAATGGGAAACTGTGTTTGCAGATCCACCGCGAGCCACGGCAATGGGGACCATGTGATGTCGTTGTAAAGATTCGAAAATTCGCGATTGAGTTCTGGATCATCGAGATAGCTATCAATGTAGGTATCCATGTATAACCACTCGTGGCTTGCGCCATCACGTTTGGTTAGCAAGCGGTTGCGAATACCCAAGCGCATTAGGTTCCAATTTTCCAAATCATCGATCGCTGTAAAACGAGCAGGATTGATCGGCAAGGGACGTGTAGTGAAGGTGAGTCGATCAATGGCAGGGTAATCAGTGCCAAGATTTTGTGTCGATAAATAAGACCAATTCGCATACGGTTGCAACGTGTGGCGGATGCCATTGATGCCCATTTTTTTCCATTGAAAATCAGGATAGTCTTTTTTGAATTTCATGGAAGCTTCCAGTCCCATCGAAAAGAGCGTGCGATCCTCATCAGTCGCTGGGCCACCGACACTGAAGTAGCGATTGTAGCCCGCGCCCAAGTGCGGAGAAAGGTGGAGCCAGTTGCCGAGAGTCATTTGCGAAGATAGCTGATGATAGGTGTGAAAGCGATCGAACTGAGGATTTGTCAATTGATTAAACAGATCGTCATAACGCGGATCACCTGGCGGGAGTTCTCGCAATTGGGCTATCAGCACTTGTTCATAGCGACCCACTTGAGCGAAAAGGCGTTGCAGATCAGGATCATTATCGGGTAGAGTGAGCAATGGCGTAAGTAAATTCTGACGCGTGGTATCTGCCATGTTTTCCTCGTAGATACCAAAGCTGGTGCTACCTTCATGGAGAATCGGCGAATCAAACAACGGACGTTTGATTTGATCGTAAATGATTTCAGGGGAACGTGAATCGGTACGATAAAAATCATTCACGCGAAGCCTAGCGAGTGCGGTGAGCAGGGAGGTGTCTGTGCGACGGGTTAGGAATACCGTATTGTCTGGCTGGGCATTGCTGCGATAAAACTGTGGATCAAAGTCTTCGAGAAAAAAGTTATCACTTAGGACATGAAGATCGTAATTGAGTTCATAATCAGCCTGCGGGTCGCTGCCGTGTAGATCAAGAGGAATGCGGTATTGAAACTCTAATCGGTAACGACTGTCAGGCACGGAATCGCGGGGAAGTCCTGATCGGCTTAGCGATGGATCTTGGTCAAACGTATGATAGAGCTTCAGCCAACCTAGATTGTTGTTGTCTTGGATACGAGTGTCGTAAAAATCAACCCCGGTGCCTAGGCCACGACGTGAGCGCATGTCAAAGTGCCATTGTGAGAGGATCCACGGAGCTTCTGGGCCGTTCACAGATGAAGAATCTCCACCTAGCATAATGCCATAAGTATTAAGTAAAAATCCCCCCCAGTTCGACCGGGCACCAGGAACAAAACGGTATCCTAATGCAGCATTCAGCGGTTGGCTCAGATAGGGAAGCCAAAACACCGGAGTGTCACCGATGTAAAGTTTCAGATCGTCGAAAACGATCTTATCATCGGGAAAAACGGTGGTTGTCTTTGCGCGCAGCCAAAAGTTTGGATTTTCCACATCGTGCGTAGTAATTCCTGAGTCATGTCCGGTAAAAATGCGATTGCCATTTTCGTCTTCCGTCGCTTCAAAACTACCAGCCTCCAAAATGATCGGGTCGAAGCTGATGCTTAGGCTCGAGGTATCCAATTTTTTTTGAGCGAGATCATAAACTACTGATTCGCCGCGTTGAATGATGGGACCACTAAAGACACTAACATTTCCTGAAAGAGTGTAGGTAGATTTTTCTAAGTCGAGAAGAGCGCGATCCGCAAATACTTCTTCTCCGCGGTTGGTCTTTAGATGAATGGGGCCCGATACGCTGAATTGTTTCGGCTGATTCGGAACCGGAGAGATCGACCCTTGAATATCGATATTAATACCTGTAGGCATTTGTAATTTGACCGCTGTTGGATCGATCGGTGTGGCACCAGGAATGAACGGAACAGGAGGAATTTCTACCGCAGGTGGCGGTGTGACGGCAGGAGGTGGCAGAACAGTTTCCTCCTGCGCAAGAAGAGGAAAAATTAATGGCAACAAACTAAGACACCGCGTAACGTTCATCAATGCAGAAAAGAAACATTTTTCTGAGCTGATGTAAAGCATGGATACGGAACGGCGAGTGCAAAGTCTTATAATCGCCGTTCGACGGGAGGATTACTGATCCTCCATCATCATTTCCTCATCTGGAGCGCCATTTTCTGGCTTTGGTTTACGCGGGCGTTCCACCCCAGGTTCGGGTTTTTTCATCGGTCCATTCGCACTCGACTTGGCATGATGTTGTTGCATCTCTTGACCATCGATTTTTAGATCCTGATTGGTATCAATTTTTTCGAACAAATCCTCTTGGGCATCTTCGCCAAGATTTTTGGCGACAGGGGTTTGTTGAAATTCTCCAAATGAAATCGATCCGTTATGATCCGTGTCTGCTAGCGCGAATAGTTTTTCAGGATTCGGGTTTTTGTTCTCGAAGTTTTTTCCCTCAGGGTTTTTTCCCGGAAATTCTTTGCCTTTTTCATTTCTAGGGTCACGGTCAAAAAGTGGTCTGCCTTCAGGCGGTCCATCTAGGGGACTTAAAACTCCATCCTTGTTGCGATCCATTTTATCAAACATTTTTCGCTGCCGCTCTTGCGGTATCTTGGCCACCATGGGTCCTTGGATGAACTCGTCAAAATCGATTTTTTTATCGTGGTTTTTGTCAATTTCGGATAATTTCGGAAGGATTTTATGCTTCATTTCTTCGCCTGGACCTTCGCCCTCACCTGGCCCCTTCATTTCACGAGGCTCCAGCATGCCATCTTGATTTTTATCAAGATGCAGGAAAAGTTTGTCCTGTTTCTCGGCAGGAAGTTGAGAAATACGTTCCAATGTGATGAATTCCGCTTTGGATAACTTCTGATCCTGATTAGTATCCACACGTTTCCAGAAGTCCATTTGAGCGCGGGGGCGGTCCTGACCTGATTCAGGAGATGCATTTTTTTTGGCATCTGCTGGTCCCGGTTGGGCATAGGCCGTCTGTGTGATGCTGATAAATAGAATCAATAAATGCGTGCGTTTCATGGGATGAGAGAAGTTCGTATTCGAGTATTGTAACCTAACTTGTTCAGAAAAGTTGCGAAAAAAGATCAATTTGCGGCTTTATTCAACTGCCTCTCTCTGACTATGTTCTCGCTCGACCATGCACATAAGCGAAATTTTACGGCAAAGCAAGCCATCGTTTTCTTTTGAATTTTTTCCTGCTCGCACAGAAGCGAGTGCAGAGGAACTCTATCAAACGATTCGCGAGCTGGAACCGCTGAACCCATCGTTTGTATCAATTACCTATGGCGCAGGGGGCGGCACGAGAGAACTCACCCACCAATTGGTGGCGCGGGTGAAAGAGACAACCACGATTCCGCCGATTCCCCATCTTACGTGCGTGGGTCATAGTAAGCAGGAGGTTGATCAAATTTTACAACGCTATGCATCACTCGGCGTTTGTAACATTCTTGCATTGCGTGGAGACCCTCCACGGGGACAGTCCGATTACGATTGGTCGCAGGGCGACTTCCGTTATGCAGCAGACTTGGTGAAATTTATCCGTGAATTTAATGAATCAGGCCGTCATCCGCTCGGTGGTTTCGGCATCGGTGTAGCGGGATTTCCCGAAGGTCATCCCGCTACGCCGAATCGGCTGGATGAAATGGATCATTTGAAGGCCAAAGTCGATCAGGGCGCAGACTACATTTGCACGCAATTGTTTTTTGATAATCATGATTTTTTTGACTTTCGAGATCGTTGTTCATTGGCGGGAATACATATTCCGATGATTGCTGGCATCATGCCGGTAACCTCACTGTCGTCGATGAAGCGCATGGCTGAATTAGCCGCAGGATCCCGTTATCCCGCCAAGCTATTGCGTGCGTTAGCAAGGGCCAATGATGATGCTGAAGCAGTCGAAAAAGTGGGGGTTCATTACGCCGCGGAACAATGTGCGGGCCTGCTCGATGGGGGAGTGGATGGGCTGCATTTTTACACTCTGAACAAGAGCAAAGTGACGAGAGAAATTTATCAAAGCCTCGGTATGATCGGAAAGTGATCGATCAAGGATTTTTGGCGTCTGTCGCTACAGGCGCTTTCTTGAGGTTTTTATCTTCTGCTTCAGCCTTTTTCAACAATAGTAAGTCTTCTGCTTGACTGAGCGTGAGTTCAAAAAGACTGCCTTTCAATGGGCAATTGAGAATGAGACTTTCTTGATTGGGGGTCTTCGCAAGGTAATCGCGTAAAGGAGAATCTTCAGGGAAGGCTATGATCGGCATTTGCAATTGAAGCGCTCCTTCATAGACCGCAACCGAAGCAATTTTTTCAGCTGCTCTCATCTGAATTTCCTGTTCCACAGATTCCGCGCGGAAGGGAACGCCCAAATCAATATCGTCGTCAATAAACCCTTTTTGAGATTTTGTCTTGGGATCTTTATTCACGATGGCAGCAGCATTTTTCAGCGTTAATTCGTCAGAAACTTTTGTGGTGAGCGCGTTATCCACAGCACCCACATTCCCCAGTTCCGTGGCCATATCGCTAGTGATCGTGCCTTTGCGCAGCAGTTCATCAATTTCTTGCTGGGTGGGTGGGCGCACTATGGCGTTGCCTTTCATTACCATTTGATTAGGAGCGGTGAGATTGATGTCATCAACTTGGAATTTTCCAGCTCCTGTTTTCATAGTAAAGTATCCTTCGGTAAAAGTAACTTTCTGATAGCTACCTGAAGGACTTAAAATCGATAGACTATTGAGCAGGTGAATACGACTGCGGATGGTGATTTGGTCATTTTCATTGAGCGATATCCTGCCCGCTAGGCCAATTCCGTCTGGGGAATTCGTGGAGCCAGAAATTTTTAATGTGCCGGAAACAGAGCCCTCAATGTAAGAAAAAAATGTATCCTGCAGAATATCATCCAGCGAAATATTTTCTAGCTCTATGTTGCCAGAAAATGTCGGACGCGCGCCGCCATCAATGCGCACGTTAGAAAATTTTACTTTTCCCATTGGGTGGGCTTCGGTGACATCCTTGGCATTGCCCACGTGAAATTCACCTTTCTCCACCACGATCCCCTGATCATTACAGATCAGTATCAACTCGTCTATTTCGAGATTCCGCAACCAATTTTGTTGAAAAACTCCTTTTTTGAAGGTGACTCGCCACCCGTTGTTCTCGCGCAGCACTAACATATTGCTCTGCGATATGCTGCCCATGGTCTTGGATGAGTAGCCCCAAGTGACGCGTGCATTTGTTGACTCCAGTGTTTGAAAGGCAACGCCACTATGTGGATCGACGAGAGCTTTTCCTAATCGAGTTGCCTCCTCTGGTGATTCTGCACCTGCTTTGATATTGACGGACAAACGATCAACCACGATGGCGTTCGCATTCCATACACTCTTCAGGCTGTCAATCAATCCCATGCGAAAGGTGATTCCACCAGCTTCTAATGTATGAAAAAAGCTGCCTTCTCCACCTGAAAGAGCTAAATGGCGAATGGTCGCTTTATTTTGGGTATTGGTAAATCCACGCATACTGCCTAGGTCGCAATCTAGACCCGCTACGATGCGATTGCTTAGTTTGGTCTTAAAGCTCAACTGCTCAGGACGTTTGATGAGATAAGCGAGGCAAATTAAACCAACAACGGCAAAGAAAATTGCCACCCGGATCGTCATCCGCAAAAGATGATAGGCAATCACGGATGCGCCGCCACCCGCTAAGGAATAGCGCAACTGAAACCAAAACCCCTGCTTAGCTACCCATTGGGCGAGGCGATCATTAAAAAGTTGCGTTGATTCAATTTCCATGAGGTGACTTGTTGCGCAATGATTAGACAGTAACAGGGCTACGAATGCCAGAGTAAAATCATTTCTTGAAAAATTACCTAGCTCTGATGCAAAACATCATGTACACCAAGCCTGCGTGGATGCAAATGATTACAAGGTGAAATTGGATATTTTCGAGGGACCTCTCGATTTATTGCTCTATCTTATCAAAAAAGATGAAGTGGATATCCATGAGATCTCGCTAGAAAAAATCACCAAGCAGTATCTACAATACATTAGTACATTTCGGATGCTCAATATCGACATCGCTGCTGAATTTGTATTAATGGCAGCGAACTTGATGTATATCAAAAGTCGCACACTACTGCCAAAATCAGAACAACCACCAGAAGAGGATGGAGAAGAAGACGATCCTCGCTGGGACCTGATCCGTCAGTTGATTGAGTATAAAAAATTCAAAGACGCCGCCTCATTTCTGATCAAGCGCGAAGTCGAAATGGAAGGCGCTTATGCCTATCAAGCGGAAGTGTTAAAAGATGAAACGCCACCAGTATTGGCTGAAGTTTCGATTTTTGATCTGATACGTTCCTTTCAAAATGTTCTAAAACGTTTCGAAGAAGTCCATGATTTTGGTTCGATCGTAGATGATCGATATACCGTAGCGGATAAGATCGAGCTAATGATGGATACCTTTCAGCCTGGGCAGGCGATTAAATTTGAGGATCTTTTCGAGCAAGCTACAACAAAAGCCGAGGTCATTGTTACGTTCCTTGCGGTTCTTGAATTAATGAAAATGAACCAATTCGTGATTCGCCAAGCCTCGATTCTTGGTGAAATCGAGATTGAGCGGAGAATCATCGGCGCCAATCCAGTGTCAGAACTGTCCGAGCAAGAAGCTCTCTAAGATCATCGATCCAGAGCGCCGATTTCATCGTCTAGTTGCCGTAAGTATTGCTGCATTTCTTTCATTCTAGTCCGTAATCGCTCTTTGTCTTCACGGTTTAATCGCGGTCTGACGGCGCGATTGTTAGATAGTTTTGGTCCTTCTTCTGCGGTTTTGACTTTTGCCAGACTTTCCGCAATGGGCTTGCGTTGCAGCATGGAAACAATCGAGGACGCAGGGATCACATAACTACGGATTCGTCCCGCGCGTGCTGCAGCTAGCCCGATGACATTGCCTTGCAAATCGACAACTGGGCCACCGCATTCTTCGGGGTTGAGAACCATATCCGTCTGAATCACCGAAGGAAATCCATCGCGCACGCCACTGATTTCTCCGCCCATGCGTTCCATCACTTCTAAGCGGCGCTGAGGAAATGCAGCCGTAGCTTGTTTAGAGGCCAAAGTCAGAGTGATAGTTTTTTCATTACCATTTCGAGAAAAAACAATCTTTACTGATTGGCCAGGCTTCATGGTGGAAAGTAATGAGCGAAATTCCATAATGCTGCCGATCAAGGTGCCATTCATATTGAGAATAATATCGCCCAACTGTAGTCCAGCCATTTCCGCAGGTGATTTTTCTGCAATTTGTTTTACCACGACTCCGGTTCCCTCGGTGTGTGATTCGGCACCAACACCTACAAATGCTTGATCAATTTCACGCAGACTGCGTTCTTTTACGCTGACAACTCCCATGCCCAGAGTCGCATCGCCTGGCCCTGCGGCAACGATAAATTTACCCAAGACTGGTTTCTCACCGGCAGCCCATACGACTGGTCTCAGTTTGGCATCCTTCAATTTGAGCAAGACTAAGTCTTCCTCTTCGTAAACGCCCTCGATCGTAGCCGAATGAGTCTCGTTTTTTCCTGAGACGCACTGCAAAGGTGCTCCTTTGGCCGCAGCGACTTCGCTCCACTTTGCTAACACTTTGGAACCATCTTCTACCACTGTACCGACGCAGATTTGACGTTTGCCGCCCGCCCAAACCCATACAGTTGACTTGCTTACTTTTTGCGCAATCGGTGCTACAATATCAAACACAGTACCTGATTGGCGACGTAATACAGCGCGGTCTTCCTCTTTTTGTAATGGCAATTCTTGGGTGATTCCGAGCGCTTGTATTGCAACTAACATTCCAATGATTTTTTTCATATCTAACACAAAAATTTATATTTATTGAGCGTCTCCACGTCTAACTAATTCCACTTCTTTTTCTAACGATTTTCCATCGCGCTGCACGGTGAGTTTTACTTTATCACCTACTTGTTTCCGTAATAGTTCATTGCGTAAATCATCCAAGTTGCGGATGCGCTGACCTTCTAATGCTTCGATAATGTCGCCAGGAAAAATTCCTGCCTGAGTCGCCTTGGAACCTTTGCTCACTTGACCGATCATCAGTCCTTGTCGCGACCAGTCTAATGCAACTCCCAATACTGGCATGTCTTCATTTTGTAAGGGATCCAGCACTAATTTGCCCCACTGCTCGCCATCAATCATTTTTTGCCAGTCCTCTTTATAGCCTTCTACTCCAGCGTGGTTATTTACTTTCAATGCCTGACCGATATTGGAGTTAATGCCGATAATTTTGCCCTCTAAATCAAATAACGGGCCGCCAGAATCGCCACCGATCAGAGTACAATCCGTGGTGAAAAAATTGCCAGGCCCCTTCGATACAACTCGACCGAAACGCACCGGAGGAGTGCGGGCAGGATCAAAGCCCGCCGCATGGCCCATCGCGATTACCCAGTCGCCGACTTTGAGGTCTTTTGATTCACCGCGAGCAGCGGCTGGATAGATTCCCTGTGCTTGGATTTTAACCATCGCCAAGTCTTTACCGTAGTTGGCACCCAGCACTTTGCCCTTCAGCGTTTTGCCATCGGGAAATACGACATCCATCACATCGCTGCCTTGAACGACATGAGCAGCCGTGAGGATCAGACCATCTTCGGAAGTAATGACGCCCGAGCCAGAACTGGAGGAATCGCTAGCTACTAAAGCTACTGTAAGCGGCAGGCATTTTTGCGCCACAGCTTCTACTTTATTCTCTAATTGCAGCAGCCCTTGAATGTCGTTCACCGGTTCGGCACAGGCCAAGCGAATAAAACACAAGGTAAGAATCAGTTGCTTCATCATATCGGTATTCTACACAGCGATGCACTGTCGTCAATTTCTCTATTTTTTCCGGAAAAAATCAGCTGCCTGTGACGTCAACTTCATGAATTTTTCACAAAATGAATCTCGATCTATTGCATCATTCACACTAGTCTCTGCGTATCCACTCCCATGGCAGTCTCAAAAAAATCTTCTGCACCACGCAGCAAACGCAAAAAAGAACCAGAGCAGCGACCCACCTCGCTGGTATCACTGGTATTTTTTTGGCCATTTTACCTTTATCATTATGTGATTCGTAACCTCCCGCTTTTGGCGCGGATCCCATTGCGATTGATCGGAGACCCCGCGATCGTGGGCCTTTACTTATTGGTAATGCTCTCGATTGTTTATGGAATTCGCTCAAAGCAATACCGATTGGATAAAATTCATGAAATGCCAGAGCGCACTTTGATTATAGACAAACGTGGTGTTGAACTAGCTCGTATTCACGGTGAAATACGCGATATTATTACTCTTGATCAAGTCTCTCCCAGTTTCCGTAAAGCGATTCTCGCGCGCGAAGATGAAAGATTTTATCAACACGGTGCCTTTGATCCGATCGGAATTGTGCGCGCGTTTATCAAAAACTTGCAAGGAAAGCGCGAAGGCGCATCTACCATCACTCAGCAATTAGCTGCTGATGTGTTTAAACTTAAAGAATACGGCAAGAAAAAATCATTGCTGCAACAAATCGATCGCAAGTTTTTGGAAATTGCGATCGCCTATCGTATCGAAGGGTATTTGGGCTCTAAAGATAAAGTGTTAGAAGCGTATTTGAACTCGATCAATTGGGGTCGTTCTATCCGCGGCATTCAAGAAGCATCACGCATCTATTTTGAAAAAAATGCCAGTGAAATCAATTTATCAGAATCAGCAATGCTTGCGGGAATCGTCCGTGGACCGGATGCCTTTAATCCATTTAATAATATGGATGCCGCCATTCGCGAGAGGAATTCCACCTTGGAACGCATGGTTGTCGCGAAAGTCATCACTGCCGACGAGGCCGCCGCAGCGAAGAAAGAACCGCTCGATATTCGTCCTGCTAACCGTCGTAAGATCCGCGAATCATATGCTCTCGATGCGATTCGGCGCGATTTAGAAGTGATTTTGGAAAAAGAAAATATCGAACTAGGAGGACTGATCATTACGACTACGATCGACAACTTAATCCAACAAAAAGCCGAAGAAGCCGTAGAAGCCTCGCTATCTCGCATTGAAAAAACACCTGGATATCCGCATCAAACACGCGCCAAATGGCAGGCGATACCTGAAGGGAAAAAAACACCCACGGCCTATCTTCAAGGCGCTGCTGTGGTGATTGAAAATCATACGGGCGAAGTGCTAGCCATCGTTGGTGGACGCTCGGCCGATGAGTCAAAATTCAATCGAGCGATTCAAGCACATCGTCAAATCGGTTCTGTATTTAAGCCATTTGTTTATCTATCCGCATTCGATAAAGGGATGCGCCCTGATACCATGATCTCCGATGGTTACATTGACTCTGGAGAAATCAAAGGTGCACCAGCAAGCTGGCATCCGAAGAATTCGGATGGCAAGTATGGCGGTAATTACCCTGTATCCTATGGCCTGATTCGCTCCAGAAATACGATGTCAGTTAGGGTCGGTAATTATGCCGGATTTAGTAACGTGAGAGAAGTATCTAGACAGGCTGGATTCCAGTTGGAGTTGCCTGACACTCCCTCCTCATACCTAGGATCGTGGGAGGCGACGCCTTATGAGGTAGCATCTGCCTATTCTATGTTGCCGAACGGTGGCGCGCGATACCGACCATTTTTGATTTCACAAATCAAAGATCGCACAGGAACCATCCTTTATTCGACACCGCCGCTTCCCTACCAAGCTGCGTCATCAGGATCAGCGTGGTCTGTTTCAAAAATCCTCCAAGAAGTAACCACCACAGGCACTGCGGCCGCAGTCAAGATGTTAGGATTTGATAAACCTTGCGCCGGCAAAACTGGCACGACCAATAATTTCAAAGACGCTTGGTTTGCTGGTTATACAACATCACTATCATGCGCTGTTTGGTGCGGTATGGATGACTCGCAGCGAACCGTGCAGGGTGGCTATGGCGCCACTCTCTCGCTACCGATTTGGGTGGATATCATGAAAACTGCTGAACGTCTCGGCTACAAAGCAAATCAATTTACGCAAATGACGCCAGACACTGGATTGGTTAGTTGCACATTATGTAAGCAATCTGGCAAACGCGCTACCACCGGATGTGCGGCAGCTGGCACCTCCTATGTCGACCAAGTCCCGGTAGATATCGCTCCCGCTAAAAACGACCTTTGCCCGATTCATCCGATCAAAGCTGTGTCGAACGACGAAGATACGCCACCGCGTCCATCGGATCGACCATTGCGTGCGCAGCCTGTTGATGAGCCATCGCGCACGCCACTACGTGCCCAGCCACTAGAAGAACCATCTCAACCATTAAGAGCCCAGCCTGTGGAATAGGGGTGATCAAAATCTCGCTTAAAATTAAGTGAGGATAAATGGTCGGAGTAAAAACTCAAACACACAGCTCATGATGAGCAGGGGGAAAGAAAGGAAGTACGAAGACTGGGACTCGAACCCAGGACCAATTAGTTAAAAGCCAACTGCTCTACCAACTGAGCTATCTTCGCTTTTCCTTTCCCGTGAAGGGGGCGCACTTGTTACGGGAGAACGGTGAGATTGGCAAGATATTTTTTCGTTTTTTTCTAATTTTTTTAGATCGATGGATTTTTTTAGGTTTTTTTCGTTCGTTTCACACGGATGACTTGCCAAATCATTCCTGAATTGCATGATGGCCGAGTGTTAGAGATTGTGTTTAATGAACTGAGTGCTGCCGAAATGTCGCAGATGGGGACCATGGAGCAGTTGGAACTGCTGGACCAATTTCATGTGCAAAAAAGTGATTTGGAGCACCTGGATGGAGAAAAATTTGGTCTCATCGAGCGCGATGGCAAAAAACTCTATCGCTTTCGCACCCGCGATTGGAGATTGTATTTTGAAGTCAAAGACGGCTCGGTCATTGTTCATCGTGTGATGCATAAAGGAACATTTTCTGATTTTATGTTTCGCTCAAAGTTGCCAGTGGCAGAAGATGAAGAGTTAGCGAAATCGAAACATTTCTGGAAACTCATTGATGAAGGGCGTAATGCTCGTCGTATATAAACGAGTGGAATGAAAAATCTCTAACATGAAATCTTTCTTCTTGGCTAAATGAATTATCTTGCTAGAAAAAACCTATGAAAATCCTCATCCATATTATCGCCATTGCCGTATTGGCATTTGGGTGGAAAACGCATATTGCAAATAAGCAAAGTGTAAATGAGACTCGTGAACTCTTAAAGCGTATCGACAATGAAGCGATTAGCAGTGATAAAATCCCACAAATGCTAGCCGACACAAAAAATAGCGCACAGAAAAAAATCATTGAAAAACTTGCCGAGAAGCTAAAAGGCAAAGAGACAGATGTTGATCAAACGATGATCATTGCCGAAGAAATGGCGAATGAAACTGATGGATCTTCAACCTTCACTGGCATATTACTTACTTTTCTTAGTGCAGGATACGTGGGGATTGTTTTCGTCGCTTACGTCTTGCCAGTCATCGCTCATCGCGCCACGCATACCATTTATGACAGTGGTGAAATCATGGAGAAAGATCCGATGGCAGAAGCTCGTTCCAAAGTAGCTCAAGGGGATTATGATGGCGCCATTCTCGCCTTCCGTGAGGCTGCCGAAAAAGATCCTGGCAATCGCGTGCCATGGGTGGAAATTGTCAAGCTACAACGTGAAACCTTGCACCAACCTGCCGAGGCGATCGCTACGATTCGGGAGGCACTAGAGCAACACGAATGGCAGGAAAACGATGCCGCTTATTTACTTTTCCGCCTCGCGGAATTGTATGATGGAGACCTCGCGGATCGCGACTCTGCGATTGAAATCATGAGACAAGCCATGGAACAATTTCCTGAAACTCGCCACTCGGCCAATGCACGCCACAAGCTCCACGAATGGGGTGTGGTCTAAGTGTCGCGCTACCTTGCACTCTTGGATTACCCACCACCGCATCCCACTCGCTGCGATTAGCAGTTGTGGCGCTGTGATGGTGACTGATGGTTCGGTCAACAGCGGATTATTTGTTTGCTTTTCAGCAATCGCATTGATATTTCGTCAAGGATTGCGATTTTTTTTCTTAGTGACTATGCTCTGTTTGAGTTGTGGATTGCTACATTTATACCGCGGTTATTTGTATCAACAAAATACGACAAAAATTTCGGTCGGATCTCTGCAAACGATGACGGTTCGCGTTATCAATATCTCGCCGCAAATGACGAATACATGGCAAGCTACCGCGCGTATCATCCGTGCGGACGTTGCCGATTTGATTGATGAAAAAATCTATCTGCGTGGACGTGGTCCAGCACCTTTATTAGGGCAAGCGGTGACAACTTCAGGACGCATGAGCGACCTAATAGGGCCGCGCAATGAAGGGCAAATGGATTTCGCTGCATGGCAGCGCAGACAACAGATACTTGGGCAATTTTCCTGCCAACACTGGCAACCGGAAAGCGAGATGAACCATATGCTTTGGGAGGCGACGCGCAGCCTTCGTGATGCTTTCCGTGACTCTATAACTGTAGGACTAGAAAATGATCAGCCCGCTGCGAAAGTAATTCGTGCCATGGTGATCGGTGAACAACCAGCTAATCAAGATCCGCTCCTGTTGTCATTTCGTAATAGCGGCACTCTTCATCTATTTTCCGTTAGTGGGCAGCATGTAAATATCGTTGCTTTGATTTTATGGTGGTTTTTGCAACGAGTGCGCATATCGCGGCGCCTGTCCATTTTACTGCTCATCCCTGCGATATTTGTTTACGCTTGGATTACGGGAGCCTCGGCACCCGCCATGCGCGCGGCGTGGATGGCGACGGTGTTTCTCAGCGCATTTCTTTTTCAACGTCGACCCGATATCATGAATGCATTAGGTGTCGTGATGATCGCCGCACTTCTGGTCGATGGGAATGCATTATTCCTTGCGGGTGTTCAGCTATCTTATGGCGTGGTCGCGGCCATCGCATTGGGCTTGGCAGTCACAAGAAAATACATTCAACGAGCATCATTATTTGATGATTATTTGCCACGTGAGCTTTATCGGAATTGGCAAATTTCGGCGTCTAGCAAATGGCATGCGTTACTGCAATCACTGAGCATATCGACAACAGCTTCTATCGGCTCCGCGCCGTTAACGATTTTTCATTTTGGCATGGTTACGCCCATATCAATCATTGCAAATTTGGCTCTAACATTTTTCGTGGCCGCGCTTTTGGCCATCGCAATAGTTTCTTCAACCCTTTACATGTTCTCTCCAAAAGTCGCGGCGTGGAGCAATCGTGCGAACGCTATGGTCGCCCATGGCTGCATCAATATTTCCTCATTTTTTGCCAATATTCCCGGCGGGCATTTTCCGCTGTCGATGCGCAATGAAAAACATGATGTGATTCGTATCTTCGACCTGCCTCGCGGCGGTGGCGCATGCATCATTCACACGCAGAATGCAGATCAGCTTCTCGACACGGGAAATGAGAATCAATTCCGTACAGCAGTTTTGCCATGCATTCGTGCTTTTGGTTACGAGCCAGACACAATGATCATGAGCCACGCAGAATCGGCTCATATAGGAGGTGCCGCCTTGGCAGTGGAACAATTGCCCGTTAAACAGATTATTGCATCCGTCGCGGAGTCAAGGGCGACCACATTTCAGCAAATGCAGCATAGGGCATCGCAAATGTCTGTTCCCATATTTATCGCACGAGCACAGGCCACCATTGCACTCGATCAAGATGTAAAGTGGGAAATTTTATCCACGGCAGATCCGCGGGAAAAAAATGCCATGAGCGATGAACGAGTGATTCTCTATCGCTTGCATTTTCACGGCTATCGGATTCTTTTTCTCAACGATGCCAGCCAATATACGATTGAGGGGTGGCTAAAGACATCGCCTGATCCGCTATGCGATATCATCGTTGTGGGGCGCCATAGCTACGAACTGCCTCTTACTGAAAATACGATAGCTCTCATCAAACCACGGGCGATCATTGCCACTCATAGCGACTTTCCAGAAAACGAGGCCATTCCGCCGAATTGGGAGATGCAATTGAAGCAAAGTGGGGTGACACTTTTCCATCAAGGTCGAACGGGAATGGTGACGATTCATCATGAACCTGATGGTATTCTGCAGATTGATGGTTTTTTAAATCAACAGAAATTAGTGCTTCCCGTGCCAGTTAAGTAAGCGAGTGCTTGCCAACAGCGTATTCTGCTGTCACTTTATTTCCGACTAACTTTTATGCCTAATTACGACTACGAATGTGAAACTTGCGGAAAACGCTTTGAATTATTTCAAAGTATGAAAGATGCAAAGTTGGTGACTTGCCCCACTACGATCTGCGATAAAGCAGGAAAAGTTCGCCGTTTACTTGGCTCTGGAGGCGGTATTATTTTCAAAGGTGGAGGATTTTATCAAACTGACTACCGTTCAACCTCATACCAAACGGGAGCCAAAAAAGATTCGGAATCTTCTAAGCCAGCACCTGCTGCTAGTGAATCAAAGCCACCGGTTACAGGTTCTAGCGAATCAAAATCTTAGGGGGTGTTTTCAGTGAAAACAGGGATTCGCCGCAAAGGTGCCGTTTTCCATTCTGTAACGATCTGGTAAACGAAGAATTAGCAGATGGGAATAAATTGCAATTTTATGTAATTTTTCTTTACATTTCACATTTAATCAGTATTTGTTGCCTTGTTAGCAAACACTCATTCACACACTCACCTTAGCGGATGAAATCATCGATCTTCGTAACGTTTAGTTCTTTGTTCTTTCTTAGTTGGCTTACGCTTTCGTATGTCACCAGCCTAAAACCCGAGCCACGGTTAGGCAAAGGTTCCTTGCCACTCAGTGCGCAGAATAAAGGTGCATCCTCTCCTAGCATTGAAACTGCTAAGCATGTGAAGCTTGTTTCCTTCTCTCGCGACTAACACACTTGTTAGATCAAACGCCACCGTATCGACGATGACGTTTTTGGTATTCGGCCACGGCTGCAAATACATCGCCTTGACGAAATTCTGGCCAGAATTTATCGAAAATCACAATTTCCGCATAGCTGATTTGCCAAAGTAGAAAGTTTGAAACGCGCATTTCGCCAGATGTCCTTATCAATAGATCAGGGTCGGGCATTTCTGCTGTGTAGAGATGTTGCGAAACAATTTCGTTAGTAATTTGATCTGGCTGCAATAGGCCATCTTTTATTTTCTCGGCTATTCTTTTAGTAGCGGAGGTAATCTCTTCACGTGAGCCATAGGAAAGCGCTAAGGTGAGTGTGAGACTGGAATTGTTGTTCGTCTTATCGATTACGTCGTTGAGGATCGCGAGTGTGGATGCGGGCAATCTGTCTAACTGGCCGATGGCGTGAAGTCTTACATTTTGCTTCATCAAGTCGTCGAGTTTTGAAGTGAGAAATTTTTCTAACAATAACATCAGTCCCGCTACTTCAGCTTCGGGGCGATTCCAATTCTCCGAAGAAAAGGCGTATAATGTTAAGTATTCGACGCCTAGTTCTTTGCAGGCATCGATTGCTTCTCTCACGGATTCAGCTCCAGCTCGGTGCCCTTGTGCGCGAGGTAATCCGTGCATTTTAGCCCAGCGACCGTTTCCATCCATGATGATGGCAATGTGTTTAGGAATATCGGGAAGTTGATTCATGGTCAAAAGTTCTGCGTTAAACAAACAGCAGTATTATGAAGCAGTGATGAGCGCAGTGTGAATAATTGCAGAAATGATTCACTGTCAACGAAAGACGAACGTAATGGCAAAAGTCGGGTGCGTCAAACATTGAGCCGTCATACTTGTAGAAAAAAATGGATTCGTGATTTGCCTTTCCAGTCATTACGTTTAGCATTTGCCCATGCATCCATTTACTGATCGTCGCTTTGCTGTTCGTTGGTCCACGCTTGTTCCAGAGTCTGTGGAACCTGATATTCGCATTGCGCTAGAAGAGGCACGTGAGAATTTAGCAGCCATTTCTGCTCTCGATCCAGAATCACTGACGTATGAAAATACCTTTCTTGCATTGGAGAATGCATCGGAATCGCTGAATCGTGCGTGGGGACGCCTACAACATTTGGACTCCGTAGTTGACGATCCTGCGCAGCGGGCGGCATTGAATCAGATGCTTCCTGAGGTGTCAGAATTTTATTCGTCGATTCCGCTAAATGAATCATTGTGGGCTGTGCTCAAAGCCTATGGAACTTCGACTGCTGTTGCGGCGTTAACTGAAATTCAACAGCGTCATGTGGAGGAAACCATTCTCGATTTTGTTCATAGTGGCGCAGATTTGCCGCCAGATAAAAAACAACGAGTCGCTGAGATTGATGCAGAACTTTCGCTAATCACAAAGTCATATTCCGAGCATGTGTTAGACTCTACCAATGCATGGGAAATGTTGATTAGTGATGTAAAACAGCTGGCTGGCCTGCCTGAATCAGCCATCGCAGCGGCTCTTGCTAATGCGACAGCAAAAGGTGTGGCGACTGAAGAAAAACCAGCTTGGCGTTTTACTTTGCATCAGCCATCGATGTTTCCGATCATGCAATATGCTGACGACGATTCACTCCGTCATCGCGTGTGGAAAGCGTCTGCAGCAGTGGGTGCGGAAGGTGATTGCGATAACACGCAATTGGTATGGAAAATCCTCGAATTACGAGACGAAAAAGCAAAGCTGCTAGGTCACAAAAATTTCGCTGACTTGACGCTGCAAAGGCGCATGGCCAAAAATGGTGAGACAGCACTTTCATTTACCGAAGATCTTCATGATCGTATTGTAGGCGCTTTCAAAAACGATTATAAAGAGCTATGTGCTTACAAAGCAGAAAAAACATCTCAGCCATGTGATGGATTAGAGCCTTGGGAGGTGTCGTATTGGTCGGAGAAGCGCCGCAAGGAGTGCTATGATCTAGATGACGAAATTCTACGACCTTATTTCCCTGTCAATCAAGTGATGTCAGGAATGTTTGATTTGGCAGCGACAATTTTTGGTATCGATATTATCAAATTAGATACCGTTTATTACGATAAAGGTAGTAGATCACCCAATGCCAATGAAAATGAGATTGAGACATGGCATCCTGAGGTGACATTTTATGAACTGCGTGACCGCAAATCTGGCGAGCACCTTGGATCATTTTATGCTGATTGGCATCCGCGTGAATCCAAACGTGGTGGAGCGTGGATGAATCAAATCGAATCAGGATTGCCCCCGATGAATGGTAATGCTCGTGAACCGCATTTGGGTTTGATCATTGGGAATATGACTCCTCCTGTGAATGATCAACCAGCACTGTTGACTCATGGTGAAGTGGAGACAATTTTCCATGAATTCGGACATTTGCTGCATGGATTGCTAAGTGATGTGGCGGTAAAATCTCTAGCGGGAACGAACGTTCCATGGGATTTTGTGGAACTGCCTTCGCAGATCATGGAAAATTTCTGCTGGTCACGTGAATCATTGGATCTATTCGCTAAACATTATCAAACTGGTGAAACGATTCCCGAAGCGCTTTATCAGAAAATGATCGATGCCAAAAATTACATGAGTGCCTCGGTATTTATGCGTCAGTTAGCACTTGGGAAACTTGATCTGGAATTGCATGTGAATCTTGATCATTATCGTGGGCAAGATTTAGACGCGCTAGAGAGAAGCATTTTAGCTGACTATCGTGTGGCATTGAAAACAGATGCTCCTGGTATGGCACGTAGATTCAATCACTTATTCAGTTCGCCCACAGGTTATGCGGCAGGTTACTATTCCTACAAGTGGGCCGAAGTGCTTGATGCGGATGCTTTCACGCGATTTGATAAAGAGGGTATTCTCAATCAACAAACAGGTCATGACTTCCGTGAGCATGTCTTGAGTAAGGGGAACTCGGCACCAGTGGATGATCTCTATCGGCGTTTCATGGGACGCGACCCGATCTTAGAGCCTCTGTTGATCCGTGCGGGCTTGATTAACGATCCCGTTCTTGCCTAGTCATCAGAAAGCATATCGTGTCTTCTTTTTTTTCACAAAATGATGGCATGGTCTCGTTCGAGAGATTCATGGAGCACGCGCTTTATGATCCTCGATTTGGCTACTATACGAATCGCATTGCTACGGTAGGTAGCGGAGGCGACTTTACGACTAGTGCGGAAATTTCTCCCGCATTAGCGAAGGCAATTGCAGCTTGGATTTTAGCAGTCGCAAAAAGTAGTCGATGTTATCATGTCATCGAGTTGGGCCCAGGTAGCGGACATTTAGCGGCCGCAGTAAGAAAAAATTTACCGTTGTTACACCGATGGAGATTCCATTTTCATCTCGTAGAAACGTCCCCTGGTCTGCGAGAAATACAGCAACAGCAAACTGGACTGCGCGGTGTTCATTGGCATACCACGGTGCAGGATGCTCTGGCTGCCTGTGGCGGATCGGCTCATATCTATTCTAACGAATTTTTTGATGCATTCCCTGTTCGTGTTTTTCAGCGGCAAGAAACTGAATGGAAAGAAGTGTTTGTGCAAAGCAATGGTGGAGGTCAGATCAGTGAATCAATGCAGCCTTTGCACAATAAACCCGTCTCATCACTATGGGATAAAGCATTTGCACTGGGGCAGAGGATTGAAGTGAATGAAAAAATCCACGCTTGGCTAGATCAGTTTGGTGCATCTTGGATGAGTGGCTCGATGTTGACGATTGATTATGGCTGTGAAGTGGATTCGCTTTATCATCGTCGCTTGCACGGTTCGCTTCGTGCCTACTTAATGCATCATCGCATAGAGGGATCGGGGATTTATAAAAACATCGGCAGGCAAGACCTCACCGCTGACATTAATTTCACTGACTTGATGACATGGAGTGCTTCGTTCACATGCAATCAACAAATCAAAACGCAGCGAGAATTTTTACTGCCTTTCGTGCAGAAAAATCATCGAGGTGATGCTCAATCCATCGATGCAGATGGAGCTGGCAGTTATTTTCAGGTGTGGACTTGCGAGCGCAAACCTCACCATTGAATCGCGGCTGCTGCCCACGTGAGGCCAGCGCCAAAAACGGCAAGGACGATATTATCGCCACGTTTGAATGCACCGCTGCGATTGGCTTCATCAAAGGCGATCGCCACAGCAGCGGCGGAGGTATTTCCATATTTATGCAAATTGACGAAAACTTTTTCGTTAGGGACGGCAAGGCGATCAGCGATCGCGTCTATGATGCGCAAGTTGGCTTGGTGTGGGATCACGCAGGCAATGTCTGATGGCTGAAGACCGGCGCGAGTGATTACCGTTTCTGCGGCTTCTTTCATCCTGTTAACTGCGTGCTTGAATACTTCTTTGCCGAGCATTGCTAATGTGGCGAGATGCTCATCGGCATTTTCTTTCGTGATCGGTTTTGCCGAACCTCCTCCAGGAATATTGAGCAGATGGGTAAGTGAACCATCGGTGCCTAGCTCTGTCGCGAGAATCCGACCTTCACCTGGCTGGGATTTGCGTAATACTGCAGCTCCTGCACCATCACCAAAGAGTATGCACGTGCCGCGATCATTCCAGTTCACAAAGGCAGAAAGTTTTTCCGCACCGATGATCAATGCGTTTTTCACGGTGCCACCAGAGATCATTTTCCGGGCAATTTCCATGGAGTACAGGAATCCTGAGCATGCAGCGGATATGTCAAAAGCAATCGCGCGGCGGGCACCAAGATTGTCTTGCACGTAACACGCCGTGGCTGGTGTAAGTGTGTCTGGTGTGATCGTTGCTACGATGATGAGTTCGACATCTTCAGGAGCCAAATGCGCTTGCTCTAAGGCTTGCAACGCTGCTTTTGTGGCCATGTGAGAGGTGAATTCATCTTCGGCAGCAATGCGGCGTTCTTTGATGCCTGTGCGTGTGGTGATCCATTCATCTGACGTCTCAATGCGCTTTTCAAGTTCCGCATTGGTCAAAATTCTCTCGGGGACATAACTGCCTGTTCCAGCAATCGTAACTGCGCTGTCGCTCATGGCGTGAGAGCATGCACATGGATTAACCAACTGTGAAGTCTGAAATTCGGTCGATCGCAAGAAAAATGTTCGCCATTACAGTCGGCTCACGCCATAAATGGCGCGTGAAGAAAGCATTTTTATTGGGTGCCGGGTTGGGCACTAGGCTGAAACCGTTAACAAACATTGTGCCAAAGCCTTTGGTGCCATTTTTTCATCGTCCTCTTATTGGGCATGCCGCGTTGGCCTGTCGTGAATTGGGAATTCATGATCTTGCGATCAATAGTCATCACTTGCCACATGTCTGGAAAGACCCAATACTTGGCATCGGCGCTAGCGATTGGAAAAAGAATGGCGAATATGGAGGTAATGGCATTGCCGTGGAGCAGGGGATTTGGGAAGGTGCCGATGTCCGTTTGTTTGAGGAACCTATATTGTTAGAGACTGGAGGCGGATTGCGTAATGTCCGCAAGTGGATGGGAGCGGAAAATGTTTTGGTTCATAATGGCGATATTTATTCATCGATGGATCTTGCCGCCTTGATCCGTGAACATGAGCAATCAGGATTGCCAGTTACCATAGCGCTGCGCTCGAACGGAGTGGCAAAACATATTGCCATAGATGAATCGAAGACGCGGGTGGTCGATATTCGTGGAAAATTGGGACGTGCAGAAGGAACTCATGTGTTCAGTGGTATCTATTGCGTGAATGAGGAAATTTTTTCTTATCTTCCCGACGAAGAAATTGTTTCGGTTATCCCTGCATTTTTACAACTGGCCCTTCAAAATAGACTCGGCGCCATGGTGATGGATCAAGGAAATTGGTTCGATCTAGGGGAGCGAAACAGCTACCTAGCTGCTCACCAGTCCTTAGGCATCGGTGAAATGATTCATCCGCTGGCGCAGATTGATACTACGTACATAGTAGAAAATAGCGCAATTGGTATGAATGCCATAGTCGGAAAAGGAGCCATTGTTCGTAACAGTATTCTGTGGCCGGGAGCTCGCGTTGCTGCTGATGCGGATTTGGATCAGTGCATCGTATATTCAGGAAATGAATGCGCTGGTTTTCATCGCAATGAGGATCTTTGACGCTTTTAACGTTTTTGTAAAATAACAATTCGATTGGTATTCGTGCCTTTCGCCGCATTATCAACTCCCCAACAATTTGATGTTTTGGTAAATTCCTGATCGTTGATCAAAACGGCGATGGGTTTCAAGCCTGCTGACATGGCCGCGGGCATTACTAAATCTTCTAACAGAATTTTTCCATTGCGGACTTCTCCTACTTCAAAGGCAACCATGCCATTTGGTACTAAGATTCGGTCGAGTTCTTTAAACACCGCAGCCATTGCATCTTGCCATGCTTGGGGACTACGTAGTTGCCATATGGGCACGGTTTTGGAGTCGATTCCATTAAACCAGCAGCGGAGCCAGTTGTCTTGATCATACTGCACAATATCAAGAAATGGTGGTGAGGTAACAACCAGCGCAATGCTATTTGCTTCTATGGTTGGTGTGCTCTGTGAGTTAGCGGTGACGCACTGGGATTTGCCGCCAATGGCTTGTAGATTATTCTTTTCCTGAGCGGTAAGATCACCGAGCAAGCTTTTTGATTTTTTCAAAATGATCGCACGTATATCCCGCGGTGGGGGCGTTTGCTGACGTTTCTCATTGATGCGAATTTGCGAAGCAACCGAGACAGCTTGATTGGGCGGTAGCGTATAGACTGAGAAAAATCCAGGTGAATGACCTGTTAGCCGATTGGTTGCCACCATCCGTATCCATGAATCAATCGAATCGAGTGTTTTTTGTTTCTCCTTACTGAGAAAATATTCACGCAATGAAGATAATTCTTTTAATGTATCTGAGTGATAAAAAACTAACAAATCTTCGCGAATATCGGTTAGTGTATCGAGTGGTATTTCATCCAACCGTTTTTTGATTTCACTCAAACTTGGTGCATGCAATCTTGGCATGCAGAGCAGTGCTGATAGCGGATTGACATCACAACCCACGGGGATGCGATTCATTAATGCCGCCTCCAGAAGTGTGGTGCCGCGTCCCATGAAAGGATCGTAAATTTTTTCGCCTGGTTCGGTGAAGTATTCGATAAAAAACCGAGGCAATTGCGGCTTGAAGCATGCACGATAAGAAACTTCATGCAGAGAATGCGCGGCTCGCTGTTTGGCAGTCCAAAACTCATTAACGTAGACCGGGACTAGCAAGCCTTGAAAGTCCTTCATCAATACCTTCGTCGCTGTCCCAAATTCTGTAAAATCTTTAATTTTCTTATGAAATTGAGTTATTGCTATTTCGTTACGAATCACGCAGCGAGTTAATGTAGCCAAGCAAATTAAGTCAAGTTTGATGGCTCAACAAAACTTCGTGCGTGTTGAGCCAATGAAAAATGACACCGGAGAGGTTAAGTCGTTGCGCCATTATTCATGACACCCGGCGCTTGGTTGTTTTATGGTTGTTTGGGGATGTTTTGACA
>CAIRGO010000101.1 GCA_903878115.1 Akkermansiaceae bacterium
TCGAGAACGCTGCCATCAGCGAACCAAAGTTCTGCATCATCATCGCCTGCGATCCACAAGCGATAACTGCCAGTGGTGGGGGCAATAAGAAAACCACGATAACGCGCGCCGTAATTTTTTCCTTCGATCTTGTTAGGCGATGTTTCATCTATGTTAGGCACATGCGCAGTGGTAGTAGGATGAGAAAAAAAGCGAGAGCGTGCAGCGGTGAGGTGAGCAGTGCTTTGGCCTTGAATTTCACTCCACGTATCCCGTGTAATTCCATTGGGGCGGAATTCTAACGTGAGTGGCGAAGAGCCTAGCAAATATTCATCGATATTCGTAATGCCATCTGCATCAGGATCGCCATATTCACTGCGACCGGTAAATGTGGTCACATTTACCAGACCCGTGAGCGTCTCCCAATCATCGGGTAGATTATTGTTATTCAGATCATTAGGGTCAGCAGCGAGAGGAGCGATGACAGTTGCTGGAATGAGAGTGATAGAGGCAGATCCGGGAGTTTTCCAGCCAAGACTGAGCTGACCGCTGGCGGAATTGCTCATGGCCTGAGCCTCGATGTAATAGGAAGTGCCAGCGGTCAGCGTGATCGAGGCTGATTGCTGGCTAGTAAATTTCGTCCATTGCTGAGAAGTCGTAGGTTCGTAATGCCATGCGATGTGTTGTTTTTGAAAACGAGAAGAACTGGAGGAAAGCCAAAGTGTGGAATTATTACTGCCCGAAATAGAAAGCGAGTAAGAACCCGTCACCGTAGGTGTGATCGTGCCGCGCAGACGAACGCCAGTCCCTGAGGCCAGCGGCGAAATGGAGGCTGTGGCGAGAGTAGAAGTCGAGTTCGGTGAGCGTTTAGCAATGCCCTCACGTTGGAGAGTGAGCACCGCTGGGTTAGCGGGGAGGGCAAGCCACTGTTCCGCCGTGAAAGCGTGGACGCAAGGTGATAACAGAATTGCCGCGAGGACTGTATGACTGAGTGTGCGAAGAAATGAATTCATGGGGATTAGGATGTTGTTAAAAAAATGTTTGTCTTAGGTAGATGGGTTTTCTGAAAGCCTGCGAGCCACAGAGCGGAGAAGATGCTTGGATTGCCCGTGTCTTATAGAAATTACTGCGACCAAGTAAATAGGTGGGCGTGCAGTTAGCCAAAGTTTTGAAAAAGACTGAAATTTTTGATTCAGTTCGTGACAGAGTGCTGTGATATTTGGTCTGAAATGCGCATCTGTGGGCTCTAAAAATGGCTGAAATCGACGTGATGTTAAGCTTGCTGCTTTATGAGGTTCTTGCATGTCAGCACCTGGACAATTTAACTTACCTGTGTCAATGCAAAATGGTTAAAAAACTGAGTTAGTTTTTAGAGATAGAATCAATGAGCTTATTGGCGCTGTTATCGATGAACTAAAATACGAAAAATCATTTACGATCCTTGGCTTTTTGGTAACGGGAGCGACGTTGATCATCATCGTCGTCAGTTTTTTCATGGAAAATTGGTTTGTCCTCTTTGGGAATATCGAGTGGTTCAGGATTATAGGATGATTTTTTTACTTTAGGAATTTTGATTTTTGCTGGTTTTGGAACCCTTGGTGCCAGCGTAAGTGAAGGCATTTTCCAACCAGTTCTGGTGAGGAGAGCTTCAATGATCAGTAGTGCGAAAACTGTTAGAGACAACGGAATGCGAAGCGAAGAATCATGAATGAAAGGGGGACGCAACCATGCAGTTTTTAAGTCTAACAACTCACGACCACCAGTTTGTTGAGAAATGGCGCGCAGCTCGCTGATGCGCTCAGGCTCGAAGGCCCATTCGATCGATGAGCCAAGTGTGATCGGTCCAAAGGGAATCGCATGTGGACCCACCTGCACTGCACCACGGATCACCGAGCCTTCGTCCAAATCTCGGGTGACGCTGAACTGCCCTGGAGCAATACGTTTCCAAGCGACATCATAGGCGGGCATCGAGGTGTTGGTCTCTAACAAACGCACTTTTGGAGGCGAGGTTGCAAACGTATCGGACCACAACTCAGGATCGTAACGCAGATCAAGGGTGAGGCGTGAACCTTCCGCTTTATGCTTTAAACCAATACCAGGAGGTAAATCTAAGCCCATTAGCCAGCGCGTGGTGGTTTGTAGGAAGTCTGCGTATTCTGGCCATGCCCGTGTGGCATCGGAGGCTTTTCCTCCTAACGGAAATGAAATAGCTGCCGTGCGACCCAAACCTCTGCGGCAGGTTGCGACAAGAGGCGCTAGGTATTCATCGGCGGAGATTAAAGAAACAGTGGCATCTTCCCGCGCATAGGATAAATTGTAACCATCGACTTGAGGCATCCATTTGATGGCTTGCGGTGATACTTCCGACCAGCGGCCTGTGGCTTTCGCACCTGTTTTTTCTTCAATGAATGCTGAGCGTGCAATGGTCACGGTTTCTTGCGCGAAGATTTTTGGGATGTCTAACGGTTTATCACTAAAGAACATTCGGCCCTTGCCAAGTTTAGCGATTTCTTCGCAAAGTTTCGCATCAGAATCTGCAGGCGTGCCCAGACCGATGACGGAGATTGTTGCTCCTGCATCGGTCATTTCTTTGATTAATTTTTTATAATCTCCTGGTTCCTCGGTGTCAGCAGTATCGGTGAATAAGATCAAATGCCGGGTGCCGACATTGGTTTTTTTCAATGCTTCCCAGCCAGCTTTCAGACCTTCGTAAACATAGATGCCACCACCAGATGATTGAACTTTTCTCACACGCGCGGCCAGTTCTTTTTGTTTGTTATCGATGCGGGTCATCGGCACAAATGTCTCAGGGGCAGAATCGACTGCGATCACCGCGACTTGATCCATGGTGCCTAACAGATCAATGGCATTCACCGCGCCTTGGTTGGCGAGATCGATCTTTGTTTGCCCCGGTGCTACACTTACCGACATCGAACCAGAGCGATCCATCACAATCGCGAGAGCTACGGCGAGTTTGCGGTGCTCAGATTTGAGCTCCATCGAGATTGGCAACAATGCATCGATGGGTGATTGAAAATATCCTCCCGAGCCGAACGATTTGTCACCGCCTGCCATCAACAGGCCACCGCCTTGGTCGTGCACGAAGAAATTCAGCGCTTCGAGAAAATTTGTGGGGACTTCGTGAGCTGGAACATTATTGAGTATCACTGCACGAGTTCCAGAAAGTTTTCCCGGAGTGAGTTGTGATAGATCGGTAATGGTTTCGACGGTGAAATTGAGTGATGTCAGAATTTTTACCGCCGGATCGTTTTCATAACGTGTGGCCAAAAGGACTTTTGGACCGCCGGTGATTTCGATCCAGCGAGACATTTGATTGTTGCCCGGATGGCTATCATTTTCCGGCGAAATTTGCGCTTTGTATTCAAATGATCCAGCGCGGGGAATTCGATCAGTGAATTCAATTTTTCCGACACCGTTGACAAGTTTGATCTTGGTGGTCGTTAGTTGCTGTTCGTTGCGAAAAAGTGTGATGGGAACTTCGATGTCCGATGAGCCGCGCGCGGTGATGCCAATGAGAAATGGTTCTCCCGCTTGCACACGATCAGGGAATTCAAGTCGTGCGAGGCGAAAATCGTTTTCCGTTTCATCGCGGATCAAACGAAAATCGACGGGGATACCGCGCGCTTGTAGTTGACTGGCTGCCTCATACAGTGGCTCTGTGGAAAAGCCATCTGTGAAAATCAATACGCGCGATGGCTTGGTTTCCTTTGAAAGTGCTGCGATCGTTTGCAAGGCGAGGTTTGTCCGCGTGAGTTTTCGCGAACCAGTGAACACAGCGCCGTCTGATCCTAAGGGCGCGATTTCTGAACCGTAGTTATAGAATAGCAATTCATCATTGCGGGTAGGTTTTGATTTTTCTAACAAACGTCTCCACTCAGGTAGTCCTTGGTCAATGAGATCCTCGGTCGAGTCAGAGCGGTCTAGCAAAACATGAAGGTCCAGCGCGTCGTCTTGTTTGCGAACCGATGGATTGGTTAAAAGCAGCGCAATCAGAGCAATCAGCAAAAAGCGAAGTGGCGAAAGAAGTCGCAAATTTCTCCAAAACCAACCTGCGATGAGCAGAGCGGGAATCAACAAAAACCACTCGGGAGATTCAAAAATAATTGGCATATTATCCGAGACAAACTCTATCGCCGATTGTCAGAGGTGCAATCTTTTAATCGATGATAATACGGATTGCCTGCGCTGGCATATTGATTCAGTGTCGCTTATCGATGTCTGATTTCCCGCTACTTTCACGTTTGCCATCTCGACAGAATTGCACCAGCGATTCTTTGCTTGATGGTTTTTGTGATTATGTGGCGGCGAAAAATCTAACGCTTTATCCCGCGCAAGAGGAGGCAATTTTATCGCTGTTTACTGATAAAAATGTGATTCTCAATACGCCCACCGGCTCAGGGAAATCGTTAGTGGCTGCGGCGATGCATTTCCGTTCTTTAGCACTGGGGCATCGCTCGGTTTATACTTGTCCGATCAAAGCGTTAGTGAATGAAAAATTTCTCGCACTCTGTCGAGAATTCGGTCCAGAAAATGTGGGTATGGCGACGGGAGATGCTACGGTCAATCGTCATGCGCCGATCCTTTGCTGCACAGCGGAAATTTTAGCCAACTATGCGTTGCGCGATGGGGAAAATTCACCGTTCACCGAGGTGATCATGGATGAGTTTCATTATTATTCAGATCGTGAGGGCGGTGTGGCTTGGCAAATACCACTGCTGACGATGTCGAAATCTCGCTTTTTACTGATGTCGGCCACGCTCGGAGATACGGGATTTTTCCAACAAGAACTCACCAAGCTAACAGGTGCTGAGACGGTTCTTGTGGCAGGACGTGATCGTCCGGTTCCGTTAGAATTCCGCTATGGGCAGACCGGGATCGAAGAAACCATTGCGCAATTGTTAGAAAAAAATCAGGCACCGATCTATCTCGTTCATTTTACGCAGAATGATGCTGCCAAAGCTGCGCAGGACTTGATGAGTATTAATTTTTGCACTAGTGCAGAAAAAGAAAAAATCACCGAAGCACTCAGTGGCGTGAAATTTAGTAGTCCCTACGGCAAGGAGGTGAAGCGTTATCTCAAGCATGGGATTGGCATTCATCACGCTGGATTGCTGCCGAAATATCGAGTGCTCGTGGAGCAGTTGGCACAACAAGGATTGCTGAGGTTAATCTGTGGCACGGATACTCTAGGTGTCGGCGTCAATGTGCCGATTCGCACCGTGCTGCTTACCCGCTTGAGCAAATACGACGGGGAAAAAACCAAAGTTCTCGCCGCGCGCGATTTTCATCAAATCACTGGTCGTGCCGGACGCAAGGGGTTTGATGACATTGGCTATGTCGTCGCACAAGCTCCCGAGCATGTGATTGAAAATGCAAAGATCGACGCAAAGATCGGCGGTGATGCGCGAAAAGCAAAAAAGTTGGTCAAGAAACGACCACCCGATGGCTTCGTGGGTTGGAGCGAGGAGACTTTTATCAAACTTCAATCCGCAGCACCAGAGGCACTTGTCTCACGCTTCGATGTCTCTCATGGCATGTTGTTACAGATGTTCAATCGCCGTGGTGATTCCTGTGCGGAGTTACGTCGCTTAATCGATGATTGCCATGATACTGCGGCGCAAAAAATCAAACATCGGAAACGTGCATGGCAGTTATTTCGCGCCTTAGTAGAACGCAATATTATTTCGATCATTGCTCCCCGCGATCGCCAGGCCGATGGCACGAAACTGCGACTCAACATCGAACTGCAAGATGACTTTTCGCTCAACTACACTCTGTCTCTTTATCTCATCGATACCATCGCACTGATCGATCCACAATCGACGAATCATGCGCTTGACGTGCTCACTCTCTGCGAATCGATTTTAGAAAATCCCGACATCATCCTGCGTCGCCAACTGGATCGTGTGAAAAACGATGCCATGACCGCGATGAAAGCCGAGGGAGTTGAGTATGCCGAGCGCATCGAACGACTGGAATCGTTAGAATATCCCAAGCCATGTCGGGACTTTGTTTACATGACCTTCAATCAATTTGCCGCCGCGCATCCTTGGGTCGGTCAGGAAAATATCCGCCCGAAAAGTATCGTGCGCGAGATGTATGAAAACTTTCGTTCGTTTGCCGAATACATCTGTGATTACGATCTTCAACGTGCTGAGGGCGTATTGCTGCGCCATCTTTCTAGCGTGTATAAAGTCCTCTCGCAAACGGTGCCAGCGACGGTAAAAACAGAAGCACTCATCGAGATCGAAGATTGGCTAGCAGGAGTTTTGCGTGGCACTGATTCCAGTTTGTTAGATGAATGGCAGAGATTAAAAAATCCTCAATGGCAACCGCGTGAAGAAGCCATCGTCGAGGCGCCAGATATCACGCGAAACAAACGAGAATTCACCGCGTTACTGCGCACCGAAATTTTTCGATTCATGCGGCAACTTAGCTTTGGTCAATACGCCAATGCGTTGGCGGGACTTGTGGCCGTGGATCACACAGCAGAATCGTTAGCCGATACGATGGACGCCTATTATGAAGAGCATAGTAGTATGATACTTGATAATGAAGCGCGCAATGGCCGACACACTTATACCGAAGCGCTCGCCAATCAGCAGATGTGGAAGGTCAGTCAAGTCATCGTCGATCCCGAGGAACAAAACGATTGGCAAATCCAGTTCACTGTCGATTTGAATCAAGCGCGCGATGATGGCAAGCCAACGCTGCAACTAGTTAGCATCGGTCCGATCTAACGAAAAAGTTAGTAAAGCGGCACTGCTGGGTCAATATCGTTCGACCATTGATGAATGCCGCCCGACATTGAGAATACTTGCGAAAGACCATGTGAGCGTAGCCAACGTGTCGCGTTCAGCGAGCGAATGCCGTGATGGCAGTAGATCACCATATTTTTGGCACCCGTTGCTAACAGATATTGTCCATTTTCTGCAAAACGAGAAAGCGGAAAATGCTTGGCGTTCGTGATGCGATTGAACTGCCACTCGTCATCTTCACGACAGTCGATCAGGAGAAAATCCTCCGCATCATCGATGAAGGTTTTCAGCTGACGCGGTGAAATTTCCTCAGTCGTTTGTGGATCAGGGAAACTCATTCCACGATTACGGGTGTGCCGAGGTTGGCATTTTCAAAAAACTTTTGCGCGATGAAATCAGGCATGCGAATGCAACCATGAGAGGCAGCGTAACCAGGTAGATAGCCCGTATGCATGCCGATGCCGTCCGCAAAACGCAGGAAATTTTTCATCGGAGCAGGATAATAAATACAACTAGTTGGGGTTTTATCGACGCGAATATCGACATTGTCATTTACCATGGCTCCCGTTTGTTTGTCCTTGAAGCAACCATAGACACTCGAGTGGTGGTCTATATCTTTTTCGGTCACTTTGTAAGTTCCCGGAGGCGTATTGTGCCCTTCTTTACCCGTAGAAATTCTCGATACTCCTACGAGTTTACCACCTTTGTAAAATGATGCTTTTTGTTGAGCGCGGTTGATCCGAATCATCGGTGCACCGGTGATATTATCGCCATCCCAATAGGAAAGGTCATCAGGAATTGCCGGAGCTGGTCCTGATCCATGCGAGGAATACTTCAGTGGTCCCAGACCAGCAAGGTAGTTGCCACGAGGATTGGCTTGGTTGTTTTGTTGAAAGCAAGAGCTTAACAAGAGGGCAAAAAGTGCGGAACAAGGAAAGAGTAGGCGATTCATGATAAAACTGCTCCCCCACGATAAAACGAAACCAGTTCAGCGTCAAGTGACCATTTCTTTGGTTATATTTATCAAATTCAGTATGGGAAATTTTATATCAGCTGTTATCATTACACCATGATTCACGAGATGTCATACCTGCCGAAGCACTTTGAAATGGATCAAGATCTGTTGGAGCAGATGAGCGGTCGCACGGGTTGCCAGCGTTGTGTTTACGGACAATCGGGTGAGATGTTGATTGTGGTGCATGATGTTCCTGCGCCTGGGATCCCTGAGCGCAGAGCATTGTTTTTCTGGCATCAGAAAGATGGCAACTGGATTGGGGCAGAGTCGGGCGGACTGCGTGGTCTTTATGAATTGTTAGAAACGTATGCTCGCGCGATTGATGTTCATGAGGCAGTGGTGGATGATGCGGATACGGCGAAGGAAATTTTCACTATTTTACGTCACGCTGGACCACTTTCGCGATCGGCGCGTAACTTGCATCTGGCATTGCAAGAGGCCGCAGTGAAATTTCCGAAAGATAAAGAATTGAGGATGTTGCGCGATCGAGCGCATGAGAATGAACGTGCGGCGGAATTACTCTACGCCGATGCCCGTGTGGCACTGGAATTTTATCGGGCGGAACGCGCGGAAGAGCAGGCGGAGTCATCGGATCGATTGGCGAAAATTGGTTTCCGCTTAAATTTGTTAGCAGGTTTCTTTCTTCCACTCGTGGCTCTCGGCGGCTTGATGGGAATGAATGTGAACTTGCCACCATTTGTGCAAAATTCCTTCTGGGGGATCTTTTTCGGTGGCCTCTCGATCGGATTGATTTTGGTCACGCTTGTCGGTTATAGAACTGGCTATAAGGCATCGCGGGAGGATCAGAACAAAGAGTGATTATTTCTTCTGGCAACTCGGGCAATAGTAACTAGAGCGTTGTGCTTGTGTGATTTTTACGATCGTTGATTTGCATTTTCTGCAAGGCTGTCCCTCGCGTTCATAGACGAAAAGTTCCTGACGAAAGTATCCTGGTTGGCCGTTTTCGCGCAGAAAGTCACGCAGTGTGGTGCCGCCTTGTTCGATGGATTTCAGCAATACATCTTTCACACTTGCGACGAGTTTTTTGATTCGCGGTAAGCTGAGTTTTTGCGCGGGCGTGGCGGGATGGATGCCCGCATGAAACAGTGATTCGGACGCATAAATATTGCCCACACCGACGACAAATGCATTGTCCATGAGCGCGACTTTCACGGGGCGGGAGATGCTTTTCCAGGCATTTTTCAAATAGGCCGCATCAAATTCTGGCTCTAACGGTTCTGGGCCGAGATGATCGAATAATCCATGCGAAAAGGGATCAGCACTAACAAAATGGGTAACGATGCCAAAGCGGCGAGGATCATGATAGCGCAATTGTTTTCCATTTGAAATGGTGAATGCTACATGATCGTGCGTGCGAAAATCGGTGGCAGGATCGACAATGCGTAGTGCACCAGACATGCCGAGATGAATGATGATGTGGTGATTTTTTTCGAACGAAATGATCAAGTATTTCGCGCGGCGGAGCACCTGTGTCACATGAAGTCCTTCGATGGATGATAGGGAAGGGGGAATGGTGAGGCGAAGATCGCGACGTCGCACCATGACTTCTCGGATCGATTGTCCTAATAAATGTGGCGTTATGCCGCGGCGGGTGGTTTCTACTTCAGGCAATTCAGGCATGGCAGTGGGTTACTTGAGAGAGTTCTGTGCTAACTGCGCATAGATACCGTCGAGGGCGAGCAGTTGTTCATGGGTGCCGCTTTCCTCGATCTTGCCATGCTTCAGCACGAAAATACAATCAGCCTTGCGCACTGTCGAGAGTCGATGCGCGATGACAAAACAGGTGCGGTCTTGGCGAAGATTCTCTAACGCACTTTGCACCAATCGTTCCGTTTCGTTATCGAGCGCCGAGGTGGCTTCATCTAACAAAAGTAACGGTGGATTCTTTAATAAAGCACGTGCGATCGATAGTCGTTGTTTTTCTCCCCCCGAAAAACGAATGCCGCGTTCACCAGCAACGGTATCGAGGCCTTCAGAGGACTCGCGGATAAATGAGGCAGCATTGGCAGCTTCCAGAGCGGCCCATATTTCTTCATCGCTGGCATCTTTTTTGGCTAGACGTAGATTTTCACGAATCGTGGTGTTGAATAAAAAACTTTCTTGAGTCACGTAGCCAGTGTGATCGCGCAGCCATTCTTTTGATAGCTCAGTGATCGGTTTTTCATCCAGATAGATGGTGCCGTGATCCGCTTCATAAAATCTTGTTAGTAAATTTAAGATGGTCGATTTCCCTGCTCCTGTAGGCCCGACAAGTGCGATGGTTTGCCCCGGCGCCGCATGCAGTGATACCTCGTGAATGGTGGGGGCATTTTCCGCATACGAAAAACTCACATTTTCGAATCGCACTTCGCCACGAAATGGATCAGGTCGTAGTCCTTCAGTTAGATTGATTTCATCGGGCGTATCAATGATCGCAAAAACGCGTTTGGCCGCCACGATCCCACGGGTAAATGTTTGTGATAGTGTATTGATGCGCGAGATCGGATCGAACAAAAATCCCCAAGCAACGAGAAATGCCATGGGCACACCTTCTGATAATTTTCCGTTCAGCACCCACCATGATCCGAAGGCGACCATCAGAATTATCCCCGATTCCGCGATGAACGAGACGGATGGCCAAATGACCGCTTGTCCGCGCATAACGTTCATGTGTTTTTCGCCCACGATTTGTGAGGCATTGTCAAAATGATCCAGTGATTCTGGCTCCACCGTATAAGCCTTGATTTGACGAATCCCCGCGAGGTTATCATGCAATAACGAATGCAAAGCGGCCGATGCCTCCGATGACTCACGCCATTTTGGTTCTGCTCGTCGTGCCCACCAGGTGGTAATTAAACCAATAAATGGCAGCGGAATTAATGTCACCAACGTGAGTTGCCACGAGTGATAGACCATATAGCCGATCACGACGATAAATTGCAACACCGAGGCAATCGCTTGATCGACACCCTCGACAATCACCCGGTCCATGGTCGGCACATCATCGGCCACGCGCGACATGATTTCGCCGGATTGATTGGTGTCGAACCACTTCACTGGCAGACGTTGCAGTTTATCATAAAGTTCGCGACGCACTTCATGGGTGAGTTTTAGCTCGAGAATATTGTTGTAGTAGGTTCGCAGGGAAAACAACAACTGACGGAGAAAAATCGCACCAATGCCGATGGCGGCCGTTTGCAAAATCAAGTCTGGCCGGTGTTGCTTGATGATCACATCAATGAACTGCATCGTCACGCCGGGAAGAACTAACACTAACAATGTGCAAACGATGGCCATCGACAAAGAAATAGCACTGCGCATGGGAAAACGAAACGTGTGATGCAAAATGCGCGCGAGGGTGGACATGGGCATATCATGAGGAATAGATAGACTGAGGGGAAGAGGTATTTTTTTCTGATTGCGCATTATCAAATCTGTGGAATCTATGGTGCATGCAGAAAGCGGTAGGAGTCATTGGAGTAACAGGATTTGTGGGGAAATATCTCGCCGCTACGTTGGCTAAAAAAGGCTACCAGGTGGTGGGCTTTAGCCGCCAAGGTAAAGCAAATGTGCGAGGTGTTAGCGAGTGGCGTAAGACAGAGGAGATGTCATTGCATGGTCTGCATGCGATCATCAATCTCGCGGGCGAGCGCGTGGATCAGCGCTGGACGACTGAAAATAAGCAAAAATTTGAATCGAGTCGTATCGGGATGACAAAAAAAATTGCCCAGCAGCTCGAGGCCATGCCCAGCGAAACGCGTCCGCAGGTGTGGATCAATGCTTCTGCTGTGGGATTTTATGGAGATGGAAAAGAGTTGCTGTTAGATGAAACATCGCCATCGGGAGAAGGTTACTTGGCGCAACTCTGCATCGACTGGGAAAAGGCCGTTACGCCTGTTAGTGGTGTGCGTTCGGTGATTGTGCGCATCGGCATGGTGTTAGGCCGTGGTGGCATGGCATGGGATCGCATGAAAAAGATTTTTGCTCTGGGGCTCGGGGGGAAATTAGGCAGCGGTCAGCAATGGATGCCGTGGATTCATGTGCAGGATTTGGCTGATGGGATCGTTTTTTCGTTAGAAAATGAACACGTTGTCGGTGTGGTGAATGGCGTGTCGCCAGCGCCAGAACGCAATATTGCATTGACCAAAAAGCTCGCGACAGCCCTGCACCGTCCCGCGATTTTCGGTGCACCTGGCTGGGCATTGCGACTGGCATTCGGCGATTTTGGCGATTTTTTGTTAGGTGGACAACGCGTTTATCCACGAGCCTGGGAGAAAGCTGGCTTCGTGTTTACCTATCCGACACTAGAGTTGGCGCTGGTGGAGTTGCGTCAGTGAACGGCTTAGCATCGGTTTTATTCGCAGGGTATTAATTTGCGAATGAACTGAGATTGAGCTTGTCGTAGCAAGGAAAACACGTTTTTATCAATTCTTTCCCTAATATGGCTGTTCCCCAAAATATTATTGCACTGGTCTATGATTATGATCAGACATTGAGTCCTAAATACATGCAGGACGATGTGTTGTTTCCTCAGTTCGGGATTGATCCGGCGCAATTTTGGAAAAAATGCAATGCACTCGTGACCGAACAAAAGTGGGATGGCGAGCTCGCCTACATGAAATGCTTACTCGATTATCTCGGCATGGACAATGTGACCAATGCGCGACTTACCCAATTGGGCAGCGGACTTTCCTTTTTCCCTGGACTGCCAGAAATTTTTGAACAACTTCCTCCTGTTTGTCTTACGGCGGAGCATGAAGCAGCGGGGATTAAGATCGAGCACTACATTGTCTCCTCGGGTCTGAAAGCATTGCTCGATGGATCACGTTTGCAACCGCATGTAAAAGCGATATTTGGCTGTGAGTTTGGCGAAGATGCCGAGGGGCGTATTAGTTTTCCGAAGCGCACGATTTCCCACACTACCAAGACGCAATTTTTGTTTCGCATCAACAAAGGCATGCTGCGCTACGATCAAGATGTGAACGATCACATGCCTGCGGAATTGCGGCCGATCCCATTTGAAAACATGGTCTATGTCGGCGATGGTCCTACTGATGTGCCTTGCTTCACTGTTCTGAATCGCAACGGCGGTCAGGCGATTGCAGTTTACAATCCTGAAGATGAGTCAGGCAAAAGTTTTCGCAAATGTTTTCAACTATGCACACATGCAGGTCGTGTGAAACACATCGCCCCAGCGGATTATCGTAAAGGCAGCCACCTGTGGTTATTGCTGAGTGAAATGGTGCGAGAAGTGGCGGATCGTATCTTACGTCAACGGGCAGAAGAGAGCGAAAACGGCCGCGTGGCAGCACCTACATTCTAACAATTTATAACGAACATTACCTTCCATGGCGGAGAAAAAACATTTTCATTTTGTAGGCATCTGCGGTACCGCGATGGGGGCAGTAGCTGCAGGTATGAAGGCAAGGGGATTTGTCGTCACGGGCAGTGATGCGAATGTCTATCCTCCGATGTCCACCTTTCTTGAATCGCAAGGTATTACCCTATTTGAGGGCTATCGTGCCTCAAATATTCCTGCAGAGGCCGAGGTCATCGTCATTGGCAATGCCATCAGCCGTGGCAATGAAGAAGCCGAAGCTGCCTTGGATCGTCGCTTGCTTTACGTCTCGCTCCCTGAAGTGCTGAAAGAATATTTTCTGCGCGGCAAGAGCAATTTTGTCGTCAGTGGAACGCATGGGAAAACCACCACTGCTTCTATGTTGGCGTGGTTGTTAAAATCAGCCGGGCGCGATCCAGGATACATGATCGGAGGACTTCCCAAAAATCTCGGCTGCGGTGCTGTCTTCACTGATTCTCCGATCACGGTGTTGGAAGGTGATGAATACGATACGGCTTTTTTTGATAAACGATCGAAGTTTTTGCATTACTTACCGACCTGCGTGGTGATCAATAATATCGAATTTGATCACGCTGATATTTACAACAATGTGGATGAAATCAAATTAAGTTTTCGTCGATTGCTGAATGTCGTGCCCCGCAATGGCATTGCCTTTGTGAATGGCGACGATGCCAACAGTGTGGACGTTGCCGAAAAAGCGCCATGCCCGATTAAAAAAGTGGGGATGAATCCAACTTGCGATGTCCGCATCTCCGACGTGGATTATTTCAGCGCAGGATCATCGTTTGTCATTGATGGCGAAAAATACGAAACCACAATGGTCGGTGAATTCAATGTGCGCAATGCTGCGATGGCCGTCAGTGCCGCGATGTTCGCCGGTCTAACGGCAGAACAAGCACGCGTGGGGCTAATCACTTTTGAAGGAGTGGCGCGACGACAAGAGCTCAAAGGGGAAGTCAACGGCATCAAAGTGATCGATGATTTCGCCCATCATCCGACTGCGATCAAGTTAGCCGTGGCAGCGTTGCGTCAACGTTATGCAGGAGCACGCCTGTGGGTGCTTTTTGAACCGCGATCCAATACGACCAAACGCAGTGTCTTTCAAGTGGAGTTGGCGCAAGCACTGGCTCTCGCAGATGTTGCTGTCGTAGCATCGATCACTGATTTGCATAAAGTTCCAGAAGCGGAACGATTGAATCCTGATCGATTGGCTCATGACATTGATTCATTTGGTGGCAAGGCATGGTATCTCCCTGGAGTTTCAGAAATTGTAGATCTTGTGGGCAATGAAGCGCGCCCCGGCGACATCATTGCGGTGCTCAGCAACGGTGGCTTTGGTGGCATTCACCAGAAGTTACTAGCGCGCTTGGAGCAGTCGGCGATTGTGTAATATACTTCGCGAGATCAAGAATTGTGATTTTTTACTTTGCGCGCCAACGGTGCAAGCACTTGACAGCCCAGCGCATCGCGCTGGGATTATAAACCAGTCAGTTCAACAAGCCCTGAATGGGCGTAACTCGTCTGTGTGTAAGCATTCCCTGACACCTTTCGCCCAGTAACGAACTTTCAGCGCTCAAGAAATAGGATGGTCGTTAAACCCAGGGCGTTGCCCGTGAGCTTTCGAATGACTGCACCGTTGGTACGTTTGATTAAAAAACCCCAACACATAGAATTCCAGTTACTGCGAAAACGCAGACAAATTTACGTCATCATTTTCACAAATTGTTATGCTCGTCAGTATAATAAAATGGCACTTCATGGAGTGAGCCATGCTCTCATTCGATAAAAGCCTTTGGGTAGATTGGTGGGAACTGTGGCGTTTACTTGTTGCCCCGTTGCGATGATGTTTTCATAACCTGCGAGCAAATTCCACGTTCCAGAAAGGTCTGACTGTGTTTCGAGCGCATAGTGCCGCGTCTTGCCAAAGTAACCTGATCCTGTCGCGGCTCTGGCCGTGAAGGAAATTTGAAATTGTTCAAGCGCAGGTGTCACTGTCGTGAGTAGCGACGATTGCGCAACAAGGGGAGATGTGCCGTAAATATATTCGTTGATGTTGGTGATATTATCGCCATCGGGATCGGCTGCATCACCTGAAATGGCATAGTTCGCAAGCTGAGTAGAGTTGAAAAATGCATTTTTCCACGTGGTCAACAAAGGCTGGACTGTAACAACGGCGGTCGCTGAATTGGCACCTGTGACGTTAGCGCTGTTAGTTACTTTTACCCAATAGTTCGTACTGATACTGAGTGCCGGGGTGGTGAAGATGTTAGAGTTGCTTCCCACAGAAATGCCTGTGTTCGGGCTATCGCCCTGATACCACTGGTAGCTAAATGGCGCGGTGCCAGATGCTGTCACGCTGAGTTGCGTGGTCTCTCCCGCATTGATGGTCACACTAGTTGGTGAACTGGTAATGGCAGCAGGTTGATTCACTGATACGGTAGCGAGGGTTGAAATAGCCCCCGTTGGATTGCTGGCATTGGTGACTTTAACCCAATAGCTTCTATCAGTAGTGAGAGGCACTGTGGTATATGTCGATGCGTTAGTTCCTATAGGTAATGTGGTATTATTGAGCGGCCCCTGAAACCACTGGTAGGTAAAGGGCGCTGTGCCTGCTGCTGTCACGCTGAGTGTGGCCGTGCTGCCACTGTTGATCGTCGTTGAGACAGGATTGGTGCTGATGCTTGCTGGGGTTCCAGAACTGATGCTTACTGTTGCGGTGTTTGAATTAGCGTAAACTGAATTTAATGTTGCCATGGTGCGGGTGACTTTTACCCAGTAACTGGCAGCAGTGTTAAGGGTGGGCGTGGTAAAAGATGCGGAGTTGGTTCCGACAGGCGTTGTTATCGATGGTGACGTTCCCTGATACCATTGGTAGCTAAATGCACCAGTGCCATTTCCCCGGGCCGCGCTCACGCTCAGGGTGGTGGTGCTACCAGAATTGATTGAGATAGAGGCGGGATGTGTGGTGATCACCGCTACCGGGTCATAATTGATGGTAAAAGTATCTTCTCTGAAGTTGTCACCATCACCTGCTCTGACAGTAATTGGAGAGATACCTGTAGCTGTAGGAGTGCCCGCAATGGTTGCATTTTTCATGTTCGAAGTTGATCCCTTGATCGTCACTCCTGTCGGTAATGAACCAGCGGAAATCAACCAGAAAGAAGGCGTATATATTCCACTAATGGTGATACCCATACTCATCGGACTACTCATAGCGGCATTGTAGGATGCGGAGCTAGCATTGGGAAAAAGCTGAGTGATAGTAGTGGCTCCTGCCACTGTATCATAAGCCCCCAATCCGGCGACCGTGGCGATGCCTAGAGTTACGGTGTCGAGCACACCCGCTGTGCCTAACACTTTTGCTTCGGGTAACAACATCTGGATCAGCGGTGATCGTTGGAATAGAAGAATGAGAGAGCTGCATTTTGAGAACAATTGTTTCAGTTTTTTGATGATGTGTTTCGTTTTCATACGCTATGGGGGTAGATAAGATGTTATGGTGTTAGCCAAGATTTGATGCGAAAGAATGCGCGATCTTCGGTGCGAGAAATATTGGTGGAGAAAGTCTGACCGTTGCCTGCGATGTCTGTGACGCCCGGCAATACTTGCCACTGATCGTTAACAAGAGTGCGTGAACTTTCTATTGCGTAGTGGCGAGTCATTCCCTCGTAGCCGATTCCTGCTGCTTGGCGAGTAGGAAACGAGAGAGTGATTTGATTCTCCTCAATAGCGACGTTGAGCATTGGTGCCGCTTCATTTTGTAAAGGATCAGTGCCAAAAATGTATTCATTTTCGTTGCTCATGCCATCGCCATCAGAATCAGCAGCATTGCCAGATATTTCTGCATTTGCCATGGCTGTATCATCGAAATAATATTGTTTCCATGCTTCATACGGTGCGACTCCTGCGACAACACCGTTTTGCATGCGTAGGGCCGCTTGTGGCGGTGGCGGATTGATGGTAACCGTGGCGTTGGTGGAGTTCGCACCGATGGTATTTGTTGCATTTGTCACTTTGACCCAATAACTGGTTTCTGCGATCAGAGATGGAGTGGTGAAACTTGCCGAGTTCGTTCCTACTGGCGTTGTTGAATTACCCGCAAGACCTTGATACCATTGATAGGTAAAAGGTGCCAGACCACCAGCGATGACACTGAGGGTGGTGGTAGAGTTTTCATCAATGGCGATCGATGCTGGCGGTGTAAGAATCGCAGCGCCATTGGTCACCGTGACAACGGAAGTGATTGAGTTGACACCCTTAGTATTCACCGCATTGGTTATTTTTACCCAGTAACTGGTATTAGCTGTAAGTGCGCCACTAGTATAATCGGGAGAATTCGTGCCGACAGGAATCGTGGTGGTGCCAGCTTTCCCTTGATACCATTGATAGGTAAAAGGAGCTGTGCCTTTAGCCACGACGTGCAACGAGACCGTTCCGCCGAGGCTAACACTGCTGGTCGTTACTGGTTGGGTGGCGATCGCCGCAGGAACATTGACGGTCACAAAAGCGGTTTGCGAGAAGGCTCCCGCGAGATTGGCGGCGTTGGTTACTTTTACCCAGTAGCTGGTATTTGCTGTGAGTTTTGGGGTGCTAAATGAGGCTTTCGCACTAACGGGTTTAGAAGTGTCGCCACTTAACCCTTGATACCATTGATAGGCTAACTTCGCCGTTCCTCCACCAGCCACTAACAATTTGGCACTTTTTCCACTGAGAATGGTCACAGACTGCGGTTGAGTCACGATGCTTGCTGGTTGAATCACACTCACCGCAGCGGCTTTGGAAATGGCTCCTACGTTGTTCACTCGATTGGTTACCTTCACCCAAAAGCTGGTGTTGGCAGTGAGTGGATCTGAGGTAAACGAGGGTGAGTTTGTCCCCACTGGCTTGGTGATGATGCCGCTGGCACCTTCATACCACTGGTAAGTGATCGGCTGCGTGCCCGATGCTACTACGGACATAGTAGCGCTTGTTCCAGTTCCTACAGAGGAGGCCGCGGGTCCCGTAGTGATCGCGGCGGGAAGTAGAATTGCCACCGTGGCGGTACTGGATAAAACACCCTGAGGCCTGCCAGTATTCGTGACTTTCACCCAATAACTGGTGAGTGTTGCTAGTTTGGGTGTGATGAATGTAGCTGAATTGGTGCCAACAGGAGTGGTGGTAACGCCAGATATTCCTTGGTACCATTGGTAGGTGAACGGTGCTGTGCCCGAAGCAGTGACAGAAAGTGTCGCCGTTCCGCCGCTACTGGTGGCGGTGGATTGTGGTTGCACATCGATCACAGCAGGTTGGACGATGGAAATGTTAGCTGTGTTCGAATTTACCCCTGCAGGTGTCAGCGAATTGGTCACCTTGACCCAGTAACTGGTATCCGCTATGAGCGCCGGAGTGGTGAAGGTGGGGGAATTGGTACCGACAGCTGTGCTGGTGTTGCCTGAAGTTCCTTGATACCACCTGTAGGTAAACGGAGCGCTGCCGCTAGCAGTCACGCTGAGAGTAGTGGTGCTTCCGCTAGCAATGCTGGAAGATGCGGGATGGCTCACGATGCCTGCTACGGGCGGCGGCGCTATGGTGATGGTGAACGAGCCAGAAGCAAAACGCCCGCTGAACCCCGAGTTTTCCCATGCTTTGATGGTGATCGGAAAATTGCCAGTCTGCGTAGGTATGCCCGAAAGCGTGGTTGATTTACTGGCTCTGTTTACTAGGGTTAATCCAGTGGGGAGAGTTCCCGTAGAAATTTGCCATGATCCAGGCGTATGACCGCCTGCGCCGACAATTTGAAATACTCCGTTCAATTGCACTCCAGAGCTCGCTGGAATGGTGGCCGATCCGGATGACGGCGAGACTTGACTCACCAAGGTGGCTCCCGCAACCGTATCGTAGGCACCGAGTCCTGCGACGGTGGCAATTGTCAATGATACGGTATTCATGACCCCTGATGTGCCTAACACATTTGCCTCGGGTAAGAGCATTTGGATCAAAGGTGAACGCTGGAAAAGTAAAATTAATGAGCTGCACTTTGAGCAGAAACGTTTTACAGATTTGAGTATTTTTTGTGATTTCATAGTAATGAGATTAGGGAGATATTTTTTAAAAATTAGTTGCAGCCGCAGCCACCGCCGCCTACGCCACCACCGCCAAAGCTGGCTTCGCGCGAAAAATAAGCATGCTCGGTCATGGCTTTTAGCAGGGGATCACGATCATTGCTCATGAGCGGATTTGCTAGATTGCCGCGTTCATAGGGCTTCACCCGCACCAGTTGTTGCGTGCAACTAGAGAAGGATAAAACGATTGCCGTTAGTCTGAAAAGAGTGAGTGATTTCATAGTTTTATTTTCCTAACAGTTCTTCAATTTCTTTGCTGTATTCGGCTTCTGTTTTGGCACCTTTAAACCCTTGATGAATGTAGCGAATTTTTCCTGTGCGATCTACGAGATAGCTCGATGGCATGGTGGGTGGATTGAAAAACCCAGCCGCCTTGTGTTGCGCATCGTGAACAAGAGTAAAGTTGACTTTATTTTTTGCGGCAAATGCTTGGTATTTCGCAGCATCTTCATCGACACCGATCCCGATGATCACCAGTCCTTTGGCGCCGTATTTTTGCTGCAAGTTTGACATGGAAGGAAATGATGCTTTGCAAGGACCACACCACGAGGCCCAAAAATCTACGAGCACCACTTTTCCGGAAGTGTTAGGCAGCGCTGCACCCGGTAATAGTCCGGAAAGTTTTGGCATTGACGCGCCGACAGCAGGTTGACCTGCGGTGGCTAGGGATAAACTAAGGCAACCGGCGATGAATAATTTGATAATGTTTTTCATAACGAATGTAATTGTTTTTTGTTAATTTAGGCAGCTTGAACTTGTTTGCGGATAAAGTTTTTGGTTTTTTCGACACTCTGTTCGTCTTGAACACAGGCATCAAGTTGTGGCGCACAGTTGGCATAATGCAGACCTTCTTTTTTGCCCAGCACGAAAATGCAGGTAGCGTAAATGCCAGCCATGAGGCAGGTGGGTGCGGTCACTGTCACTGCATGCAATCCATTTCGCACTGGCCATCCTGTGCGTGGGTCGATGATATGGCCGTAGGTCACGCCATGGTGCTCGAAGCGTCGCGCATAATCGCCCGATGCGCAGACCGCAAATCCGGATACCGCCAAGCCGCCGATGCATTTGTCATGCTGAATGCCATCCTGAATGCCGACATGCCAGAAGGGATGAATGCCATTTCCGCCGATGCCGAAAATGTCACGCCCGAGGTCGATGAGTGCATCCACAATGCTATGGCGCACAGCGATTTTCACCAATTGGTCAACAGCGTATTCCTTACCAAAACCGCCAAAATCTAAGCCCATTCCTGCATGGGGTAAAAAGATCGCGTTAGCGCGACGTTGCACTTTTCCCCAACCGGTGAGCCGCAGTGCTTCATTGATCGCAGTTGTAGCAGGAAGCTCAGTATGAACTTTTTTCCAATCCCAGACCTGCAATAAAGGCAACATACTAGGATCGAGAATGCCTTTTGTTAGATGAAACATATCATCGGCAAGATCTAACATAGTCGCCATTTCTTGATCGATGGTGACCCATTCGTGACCTGCTGCTTGATTGATTTTTGAAACGAGCGAGTCAGCGCGGAAGCGCGAAAATTTCGCTTCAAAATCCCCAAGCCAGCCCAACGCATCTGCGAGGAATAATAGTGATTTTTTTTCATCCTCGCAGCGAAATTGAATCACACAAGCAGTTCCTAAGGCACGGAAACTCACAGTGCGCACACCGCGTGCGTCGGGAGTTACCGGAACATAGTTAGGTGATGAAGCCATGGGGTTAAGAAAGTTAAAATTCAGCAGTGAAACCAAATGTCCATATATTGGCGGCCATGTATGCCTCACTGGGTGCTTGATCCGATCCGATGCCGTTCATTTGGTAGCGTTCATAGGCGGCGGTGGCGGCTACGTTTTCACTGAGTTGATAACGCACGCGTAGACCGAGGCTTAAGGCATCTAACGAAGAAAGGCGATAGTCCGCAGAATAGTTAGGCCCAGAGCCAGTGGGGTAGTCAGGCGGATTGGTGATCGGCACTCCATCCAAAGTATTGTGGAAAAAATTCGCAGCATTTTGGCGATAGTAGCGCGCGAAAGGTGTAATTTCCCATTTTTCACCGAAAGCTTGACGCCACTCTACCTGCAGTGTTTGTGAGAATACACCGTAGTCATCGTGCGCTAGGCGCAGAGTGGCGTCCAGTGCTCCGTGAGCGTCTTCAAAAAAATGTGTGCCCTGCAGTTGTAGCACCTCGCGCATGCGGCTATCGGGCCGATTTTCGGCATAGGTATTAACTACCGGAACCTCGATGAATCCGCCTAAGCCATCGTCAAATTGAACGATGTCCGTGCGCTGAATCGACTTGTAGGGATCATTTAGATACCCTTGATTGAAGCCAATTGTCAAATTAGCGGTGACGATGGTATTTTTATCGATGATCTGAGTGACTCCAGTGAAAAAATCATAGCTCTTTTTATCTTGTGGATCGATGCCATAGACACTCACATCATCGTCCAGATAATTGATTCCGTAGGCCAAGGTCGTATTCTTTTGATTCAATTCCCACTTATCACTGAGAGCTAGCCCATAAGAAAGATAGTCGCTTTCCTTGCTGCGCGAAATTTCTAACTCCACTCGGTGATCTCCGAACTGTTGTGAAAGTGCCCCCATAATTCCGGTGCGCACATCTTCTAATTGTTGAAGAAAGGGTTGCAGTCCGCCAGGTTGTGCACCAGAGGGCGAAGCACCACTGATGGCGTCACGCAGGTATTGAAAACGAAATGAAGTGGATTCTGTTATGTCGATATCCCCGCGCAGATACCAAGACTCTACTGTGATGCGGTCACTTTCCTCTTGATAAAGTTGGTAGCTTGTATCGTAGCGTTGGTTTTGTAGGTCGAACGAAAGCTCTGCTTTGCCAGAAGAAGGCCAGAGTGCGGGAGCAAGTGCGAGGTATTTTGGATTCATGGTTTTAAGTTTCTGTTCGCATTATAATTAATCGAGTGAATTTTAAAAATGAATTTACTGTCATTCTTCTTCTGATAATCTTTTCATGAAATTCTCATTGAAAAAGAAACAGTCTAGGTTACTTCTTGGTAGCATATCATGCAGAATTCGCAGATGGAAAAGCCACGACACAAATATAGAATTGAATTGCTGGCGCTGCTGATCTGTTTAGCGCTGATGGCAGCATGGTCGTTGATGCAGCAGGCATCGGAGAATAAGAAGATCGAGCGAGCGAAGGTGGAGAATAACAAACCGCGCTTTTATCTTTCTCCGCTGGGAGTGCCGCCGCGCTGGCAACAGTTGGACGATTACCAGCATACCATTACCAAAGAACAGTTTTTGCATGATTTGACTTCCTATTTCACGGTCAGTGATGCATGGCAACGCTACATCAAAGTCGGCGACAATTATGCGGATATTTCGATGATGGCGAATGATACGACTGCGATCTTTCGCTTAAACTTTGCGGACGATAGCGAACAGAAAAAATCTGTGAGAAGTTGGCGCCGTCCCAGTGAGTTGGAAAAATTGAACGAGCAACAACCGCTTGCTGGTCTGCACATTGCGATCGATGCGGGGCACATCGGCGGCGAATGGGCGCAAATGGAAGAGCGTTGGTATAAAATCGGCGATGGCAAACCGGTGACAGAAGGTGATATGACACTTTATGTAGCGCGTATTTTAAAGCCTGCTTTAGAGGGGCAGGGGGCACAGGTAACTCTTGTGCGGGCAACAACTGATCCTATCACCAAGCAACGACCTAACACATTGTTAGAACAAGCCAAGCTGATGGTGCCCGCTCCGCAGACGGCATTTCAATTGAACAAAGCCGCAGAAGGTTTATTTTATCGCACGTCGGAAATTCGCGCTCGTGCCGATTTCGTTAATCAAATCATCAAGCCCGATGTGGTTCTTTGCTTGCATTTTAATGCCGTTGCATGGGGTGATCCTGCGCAACCATCATTGGTGGATGAAAATCATTTTCATATTTTACTCAATGGGGCCTACACCGATGATGAATTAGCCTACGATGATCAACGCTTCTCGATGATCGAAAAGATCCTCCAAGGGACCATCCATGAAGAAGCCGCTCTTGGTGCGACCATGGCGGATGTATTCGCCGAGGAAACGCAACTGCCACCCTATCCTTATGAGGAAAATTCTACCCGCGCCCGCAATGTGAATCAGCACCCTTACCTGTGGGCAAGAAATCTGTTAGCCAATCGGCTTTATCATTGCCCGGTGATCTTCTTTGAACCTTATGTGATGAATTCACACGAAGTCTATGATCGTGTGCAAGCAGGAGACTACCAAGGCTTGCCAGTGGTAGCAGGAAAGCCGCGCAAGTCACTCTATCGTGAATATGCTGACGCAGTGGTCGATGGCATGATCAAATACTACCGTGAAGAACGGGCAAAGTAAGCCAGGAGACGCACGACACGCCTCCCAGTTAATAAGTTGTAAATTACATCAAGCGAGCACCGAGATCGGCGAGTTCTGAACGTTCGCCACGTGTCAGGGCAACATGAGCTGTGAATGATTGTCCTTTCAGTCGATTTCGCGTGTAAACCAAACCATTGCTGCGGCTATCTACGTAAGGATTATCGATCTGTGCAGGATCACCAACGAGGACTAATTTTGACCCGCGACTCATCCGTGTGACCACGGTTTTTGCTTCTTGAGGAGTGAGCTGCTGGGCCTCATCGAGAATGAAAAAACGGTTAGGGATCGAGCGGCCACGGATGTAGCATAGCGCTTCGATCTCGATGATCCCTTGTTCCATGAGTAGCTCCCACGGTTTTTTCACTTTGGGATCAGGTGATTCTTTTTTCATTTGCTTGCGCCGTGGTCCAGGTGGCATCACAGGACGCATGAGCAGATCAAGTGCGTCATGAATCGGTTGCAACCATGGTCGCATTTTTTCTTCTAAGGTACCAGGAAGAAAGCCTAACTGGTCACCCATGGCCACCACCGGGCGGCTAATGGTTACTCCCGTATAACGGCGATTGAACATTTCATGAAGCCCCACAGCCACTGCGACTAAGGTTTTGCCAGTGCCCGCATGACCATAGCAAGTTACTAAGGAAATGTCAGGATTGAGCAGCGCATCGATCAGACATTTTTGCCCCATGTTCAGCGGCTTCAAATTATGACCATCGGGGATTTTTAACACATCGGGGCAAAGCAAGCGCACAAGATTGCCGCGTGCGTCAACACGTGCTGGCATGTTATACTGCTCGCCTGCATCAAGCATGACATATTCGTTGACGGATAATCCAAGCAATCTGGCTTCCTCAATATCGAGCACACCGCTACTACCAAAGCGTTGAAGTTCGGAATGATCTACTTCGATGTGTTTGGCTTCATAGTTCGCTACCTCTTCTGGGTTGACCTTGTCATTGAGATAATCTTGGCATTCCAATCCCACCGCACGGGCCTTGAGATGCATATTGAGATCCTTGGTGACTAAGACAACGGGAGAACTGTTGCATTGTGCGATCAATAAGACACAGGCAAGGATACGATGATCCATGCGCTCCTGATCAGGAAAAATTCGATGAAATTGATTCAGCCGTTCGGAGTTTTTTGGACAACTAGCAGGATCATAAATGACCATGCGTACTGTGCCGCCACCATCAGTAGGCACTCCACGAGTAACATTGTCGGACTTGGTGAACATTTCTGTTAGCATGCGATGCACCTTACGCGCATTAGCGCCACGTTCGGTTTGTTCACTTTTGAATTTATCCAGCTCGGCCAATACATCAGCGGGAACGCAAATGTGATTTTCTTTAAATCGCCCCAAGCACGCTGGATCGTGCAGCAATACATTGGTATCCAAAACATAATTTTTTCCCATTTCTGATGGGGCAATTAGTCCGTATTCTTCGGGGCGGGAGATGGCAGAACTCTGCTGACTTTGTTTTCGTTTGGCGCTCACAGGCATACTTTCTTGGAATAAACTCGGTTCGTTAATTTCGTGGCGATGGATCATTGGTGTATTTTATGAAATGGCAAGCGATCTAATCAAAAAAATGCTGCGATCGATTGCCTGGTTGTGTTTGCAGCGAAAGTGTTTGATGTGGTAAAAATTCAACTTATGTAAAGAATTGCAATTAACGCTTTCATGGCAATCAGAAAAATCGAAATTAGAATAAAAACGTGTGATTTTTTTGTCAGAAAAATCTTTTTGCAGAAATTTGCGGCTTTTTCTTGACATGGTGGCTAAATTTACTAGATTCCTCTCCCCGCGTTAAGCGATTATCCATCAACTACATTTTTCTTTCATTATGGCTCACACCAAATCAGCACAAAAGCGTATCCGTCAGACCGAAGTTCGCACGGAGCGCAACCGCGCCGCGAAAAGCCGCATCAAAACACTTCGCAAAAAAGCACTCACCGCCATTGCTGCTGGTGACAAAGCTATCGCCGCTACTGCCGTGAGCGCTCTTTCTGCCGCCGTTGATAAAGCTGCAAAAACCAATTTGATTCACAGCAACAAAGCCGCGAACATCAAGAGTAAGACCGCTAAGGCCTTCGCTGCTGCTGGCGCATAATTGACTCAGCGATCCAAGCAACCAGCGGACAGGGCACTCCCCATGTCCGCTTTTTTTCGCCATCATTTTCCCCTCGCCATGAGCGCTCCTGAATCCAGAAAAGAGAAAGCCATCAAAATCGCTGCCAATCCTTCCGCTTATAAAGTGTGCGAAGGTTGTGATTCTATCGTCTCGATGCAATCGGTGCTCTGCCCGAATTGTCATTCGTTTCGATTTGATATCTCTGCTACTAGGGTGATCAAGCAGGCAAAAATGTTAGGCAACCGTGAGCAGAATTCGGTTACTTCTAGCGATCTGTTTTAATCGTTAGCCCTGCTATTGAAGCAAAGAGTTTGCTACATAAAAAAAGCCCGTAAGGAGATCATCCTACGGGCTTATTTGTTAGAAGAGTTTGTTTATAGAGCGAATACTTCGCCTTCTTTGAAGAAGCGCTTCAGTTCTTCCGCAGCGGCTTCAGGAGAATCAGAAGCGTGACAAACGTTGACCATTTTGTCTTGTCCGTAGTCACCACGAATGGTGCCAGGGGCAGCGGCTTGGGAATCGGTAGGTCCTAACAAATCACGAACGCGTGTGATGACGTTGTCGCCAGTCAGAGCGAGAGCAACCACAGGTGTTTTGCTCATGAAGGTCACAATGTCGGGAAAAAATGGTTTGTCGCAGATGTGTGAATAATGATCGGCAAGAATGGCATGATCGAGTTGCATCATTTTGATCCCGCGGATGCGGAAGCCTTCAGCCTGAAAGCGGCTAAGTACTGGGCCGACGAGATTTTTCTCGATAGCATCGGGTTTGAAGAGGATAAGGGAAGTTTCAGTTGTCATCGGGCAGGTGGGTAGTCGTTGCTTGGCGTTTATGCAAGTCTTTTTTTACAGGGAGCGTGCGTATGTGTCACAGCGATTCGACCATCCTTCTTTCCAACGAGCTTCGCCGCGGGCGGGCGGGGAGTTTTCAATGCGCCTAATCAGCGCACGTTTGGCGGAGGCTGCAAATTCTGCAGCTGCGGCTTGCCCCGCGGGCTCATCTTTCATGCCACCGAGCACTTGTAATAGTCCCCAGCCCTTGCCATTATAGCGTTCGCTGCTGTTGAGACCATCACCTTTGAAGTTGACGTAATCAATGAGCGCGTATTGGCCATTCGCCGTTGCCGCGACTTTTTGATAGTTCGCGTTGATGCGTGCACGATCAGAAGCGGGTGCGCCGTTAAGGATTTTTGGTAATGCAGCCCGCGAGCGAGTAATGATGAAATCTGTTTGTAATGTCATAGTGTTGGCCAACCATTTGCGCAATTCGCTCATGCGCGTATCATTAAAATCACTTTTGAATTCAGCAGGGGAATTCCACGGGCAATCATTGAGCAGTCCGACGGCGGGCGGTGTGACGCCCTGTTGCTTGGCGTAGGCCATAAATTGCGGCCATGATTCGGTGAATGGACCATTGAAATTCGCGGGATACCAGATGAAATGTCCAATGCCGAGCGAGGGGAATTCTTCGCCTGCGTTCCATGCGGTGAGTCCGTTCACAGTGCCGCCTGATTCATTTTGCCAGATTTTTTTGCCAATGGCTGATTTCTGTGCGGCGCTGAGTTGTGGTAACATACCGCTGGCTTCTGCGGATGAGGAACCGGAAAATGGTGAACAGCAAACAAGCGCGAGACTAAGAAAAAATGGTAATAATTTCATAAAATGAATGAAGTGGAAGACAGCCATAGTAAATCACAATCCGTTGTCGGAGGCAAGGATAGTTATGAATCTTTGAAAAATTTAGACTTGTCAGCTGGGAGCTTTTTCGCTTGTCTTGCTCATGGCGGACTATCCTTTAGCTTTTTCATTTGATGATGTGTTACTGGTTCCTGCGCGGAGTGCAATATTGCCTGCCGATGCACGAATCGATACGATGCTCACGCGGGACATTGCCCTTCACATTCCAGTGGTTTCTGCCGCGATGGATACGGTTTCCGAAGCTGATTTGGCGATTGCCTTAGCGCGCGAAGGTGGCATGGGCGTGATTCATCGCGCTTGCACCATTGAGGAAGAAGCGGCGATGGTTTCTAAAGTAAAACGTTCGGAAAATGCCGTGATTTTAAAACCGTATGTTTTCTCTAAAGATCAATCGGTCGACGAAGTGCGTCGTGTGATGGAACAACAAGGCTTTTCTGGCTTTCCCGTGGTGGATGCTAACGGTTGTCTGGAAGGCATGGTCACGGGACGTGATGTGCGCTACATCGAGCGAACCGATGTGCTCGTCGGCGATGTCATGACTCCTTTATCGCGCTTAATCACCGCTCCTCCTGAGACGGATATCGAAGAAGCACGGCGAATTCTGTATAAAAATCGCATTGAAAAATTACCTTTGGTCGATGGCAACAATCGTCTGGTCGGTTTGATCACAGGTTCTGACATCGAGAAACGCATTACCTTTACGAATGCCGCAAAGGATCCCAATGGCCAACTTCGCTGCGGTGCTGCGGTCGGTGTCGGCCCAGAATTTATCGAACGTGCTCAAGCCGTCATCGCTGCTGGTGCCGATGCGATTTTCATCGATGCAGCCACTGGTCATACCACACGGGTGATGGAGGTTATTGCGAAATTGCGTGAACTTTCTGATCGCCCCGTGGTTGCGGGAAATGTGGTCACGGAAGCTGGTGCACGTGATCTCATTTCTGCTGGTGCCAGTGCCTTAAAAGTAGGTGTCGGGCCTGGTTCTATTTGCACCACCCGGGTCATCGCTGGTGTGGGTATGCCGCAATTTACTGCGATCCGCAATGTCGCTGATTACTGCCATGAACACGGCGTGAAAGTCATTGCCGATGGTGGCATCCGCTACTCGGGCGATGTCGTGAAAGCACTCGCCGCTGGCGCTGATTTGGTGATGCTTGGTTCGCTGCTGGCCGGCACTCGTGAGAGCCCTGGACAAACAGTTCATTCGCAAGGACGACGTTTCAAAACCTACCGCGGCATGGGTTCGCTGGGGGCAATGCGCAAGGGAGCAGGGGATCGTTATGGGCAAAATAGCTCAGGAAAACTTGTCGCGGAAGGCGTAGAGGCGCGGGTGCCATACAAAGGACCACTTTCTGATGTGGTGTTTCAATTGATGGGCGGACTTAAGTCTGGCATGGGATACGTAGGTGCCGGCACCTTAGAAGAGCTACGAACCAATGCTCAATTTGTCCGCATCACCACTGGCGGACTCAGAGAAAGCCATGTGCATGATGTTGTGCTCACCGAAGAGCCGACGAATTATCAGCCAATGAGTTGATTGATTGATATTGTTCATTTGAACAATTTTTGTTATTCTTTTCGTCAGAATAATATGAAACAGGAACAAATTGCTGAATTATTAGAACGCTTTGAAGCTGCATGTCACGTCAATGACGATGTGGAATACTGGAGCGCTAGGGAACTGCAAACGATTTTAGGATACAACCAGTGGCGTAATTTTTCACAAGTAGTCGAGAAAGCAAAAATCGCCTGCGAAGCAAGCTCTATCAATACTTTAGACCATTTTGCTGACGTCAGCAAAATGGTCGCTTTAGGCAGTGGTTCAGAGCGTAATGTAGCCGACATTGCTCTAACAAGATACGCATGTTACCTCATCGCACAAAACGGTGATCCCACCAAAAACGAAATCTCATTTGCGCAAACGTACTTCGCAGTTCAAACCAGAAAACAGGAGGTCATCGAGCAACGTCTGCGTGATGTAGCTAGGCTAACAGCGAGAGAAAAACATAGTAAAAGCGAAAAAAAGCTGTCAGCGATCATCTATGAACGCGGCGTGGACAACAGTGGTTTTGCGCTCATTCGCAGCAAAGGTGACTATGCACTCTTCGGTGGTTTTTCTACCAGTGAAATGAAGACGAAATTGGCCATTCCTGAAAATCGTCCGCTCGCTGATTTTCTCCCCACTCTAACAATCAAAGCGAAAGATTTTGCCACAGAACTCACCAGTCACAATGTAGTGGGAAAAAATCTACATGGCGAAAAATCCATTTCAACAGAACATGTAGATAACAACAAAGCAGTGAGAAAAATCCTGCAACAACGTGGTGTGCAGCCGGAGTTGTTGCCAGCTTCTGAAGATGTAAAAAAACTGCAACGCAAACTCGCAAACGATGTGAAAAAGATCGAGGGAGTATCAAAGAAAAAGTAGTAATCTAACAAATTTTAAAATTAATCACCTAGAACAGTAAGAAAATTTCATGAAAGAATTCCACCACGTAGCAGTCCTCGATTTTGGTTCTCAATACACGCAATTGATTGTGCGGAAAGTCCGCGAGTTAGGTTATTTTGCCAAACTTTATGCACCAGAAGACATCTCTGAGATTGGTGAACCGGGTGCTGTGATTCTATCGGGCGGTCCACGCAGCACCAGTGAGCTTGATGCACCGGATATTGACTTTGAAAAACTGCGTTCGTTTGGATGTCCTGTGCTAGGAGTTTGTTATGGCATGCAATTGCTCAACATCAAATTCGGCGGCACAGTGCATGCAAGCAATCGTCGTGAATACGGACCAGCAGCATTGACTCCGCGAGTGCGCGAAGGTCTTTACGAAGGTCTCTCCTCTTCTTCTCAAGTGTGGATGAGTCACTCAGATACCGTGGATGTATTGCCAGCAGGCACAAAAGTTCTTGCCGTCAATCAACATGGTACTCCCGTCTCCTTACAGTGGTGTGATGGGTTTTATGGCATTCAATTTCACCCAGAGGTGACGCATAGTCACGAGGGTCTGCGCATTTTGCATAATTTCTTACTTACTGCGAAAGAGTTGCAGCCATTTCATATCGATGATTTCAAACGTGAAATGATCGAAGGGATTCGTCAAACTGTCGGTGATCGTCAGGTGGTCTGCGGTGTATCGGGTGGGGTCGATAGCACCGTGCTGGCCGTTTTATTGAAAGAGGCTGGCGTCAATGTGCGGGCGATTTTTGTCGATCACGGATTGATGCGACTGAATGAAGGTGATGAAGTGCGTAGCAACTTTCATCGTATGGGTGTGGAGATCGAGACTGTCGATTGCGCTGAACTATTTCTTGGCAAACTCGCCGGAGTCGATGATCCCGAGGCGAAGAGAAAAATCATTGGCAATTTGTTCATTGATGTATTCTGGGATACCGTCGGCAATGCAGACATGTTAGCCCAAGGCACTCTTTATCCAGACGTGATTGAAAGTGCCTCCAACGCGAAATCAAAAGCATCGAAAATCAAAACCCATCACAACCGTGTGGATCGCATTCTTGAGTTGCAGGCGCAAGGAAAAGTGTTAGAGCCATTGGCAGAACTTTTCAAAGATGAGGTGCGTGAACTTGGCACTGCGCTGGGCATTCCTCACGATATTTTGCAACGACACCCGTTTCCTGGACCAGGATTGGCGGTGCGTTGCCCTGGTGAAGTGACAGAAGAACGTTTGCGCATCATCCGTGAGTGCGATGCGATTTTCATCAATCAACTAAAAGAAGACGGTTGGTATGATCGCGTCTGGCAGGCATATGCTGGCTTGATTCCAGTGAAGACCGTTGGCGTAAAAGGAGATGAACGCTCCTATGAATGGGCCACGAATCTGCGCGCAGTCATCAGTGAAGACGCGATGACAGCCGATTGGGTGGACTTGCCCTACTCATTATTGCGTAAGGCAAGCCATCGAATCCTTAACGAGGTGAAAGGCATCAATCGTGTGCTCTATGATATCTCCACCAAACCACCTGCGAGTATTGAGTGGGAGTGATGTTGTTTTTAATGTTTGTGTTCTTCACCAGGCGCATGCGTGTGACCGTCTCCATGCGCGTGATCACAAGCGCAAGCATACTCAAGATTTGAGCAGGCAGAGCAAGTAGCTAGATTAAGATTGAATTTTGCATTGACGGCTTTTTCACCTTCTTTCGCGCGAATTTGCAAAACAACAGGTAGCTCTTTGCCTTCTGGGATGACTTGATCCGAGATCAATTTATCGCCTTCTTTCGCAAAAGCGATTTTGGTGGGAGCGCTGCGATCGCCCATGGTGACCGTGACGATTTGTTCGCCTGGCGCGACTACTTTTCCAGCCTCATCGAGAAATCGGATCTCGATTTTATTATCCTTATTGATAAAAAATTCCGCATGCGGCGTGACTTCTTTGATGATGCGGCCACCATTGGGTGCTTTGACCTTTTCCGCTGCATTCGCAAAGGCGATACTCGTAATGATGCTGGTTACTGTGATGATAATTTTTTTGATCATAATATATTATTGTTGTTGTGTTGTTGGTTCTGGTAACCGCACATCAATGAGACGTGTGATCACCAAGAAAAATTCAATGAGATGCTGCTGATTCTGCTTCGATCGATTTCGTCGCGGCCTTTCGACCAAACGTGTAAAATACAGTGGGAGTAACGCCGAGACCTAGTAGCGTGCTGGTGATGAGTCCGCCGACGATGACTACTGCGACAGGATGCAGAATTTCTTTTCCCGGTTGATCAGCAGCAAGAACTAATGGAATTAGGCCAATGCCTGCCGCCAGTGCAGTCATAAGCACGGGCACGAGACGCTCTTTGGTGCCTCGTATGATCATCTGTTTGGTGAAATTTTCCCCTTCGTGCTGCATCAGATGTAGGTAATGTGAAATGAGCATAATGCTATTTCTCGCTGCCACACCAGCCACTGCGATAAAGCCCACCAACGTGGCAATGCTAATGTTATTGAGCATGAGATAGGTCAGCACCAGACCGCCGACCATGGCTAATGGAATATCACAGAGCACTTGAAAGGCAAAAAATGCGGATCGGAAGTATCCGTAGAGTAGAAAAGCAATGACCAGTAAAATCACTGCCGTGAAGAGCGTGATGCGTCGTGTGGCGTCCTCTTGTGCCTGGAATTCACCCTCGAAGTTGATGAAATATCCTTGTGGTAATTTTACTTTCGTTCGCACTTCTTCACGCAGTCTTTCGACGAGTGTGGAAACATCACGCACTGTTGGTTTGATCGCCACAGCAAAACGGCGCTGGCTGTCTTCGCGAAAAATCACGTTAGGTCCTTTCGCTTCTCTTACATCGGCTACAAGCGAGAGTGGCACACGTCGGCCGTTAATCATCTCCATCGGGATCTGCGAGATTTTTTCAGGCGTGTCACGCCACTCTAATGGTAGGCGAGTAACCAAGTTGACGCTGCGTTGGCCATCGCGCAATTCGGCGATTTGCTTGCCGCCAATGAGTGCGGACAGTTGTTCATTGAGATGCCCCGGTGCGATTCCGTAAGCACGTGAGCGGTCGCGATCAGCCTCGATGCGCAGTTGCGGAATGGATGATTGCACGTCCAACTTAGCATCTTCAAATCCTGGAATCGTTTTGCAAATGCTCTGCACTTCGATGCCGATTTTTCGCAATTCTTCAAGATCAGGACCGAAAATTTTCACTGCAACCGGTGCAGAGACCCCGCTCAGCATGTGGCCGATGCGATCAGCAAGTGGCCCACCAACAACCGCGAACACACCTGGCACTGTTTTGAGTCGGCGCGAAATATCGGCGAGAATTTCATTTCGATCTCGTACTTTGCCAGTGCTTTTGCCTTCTTCTTCGCGGAAATCCACATCGAACTCTGCGGTGGAAACAGGCACCACGTGATCACCGCGTTCGGCGCGCCCGAGCCGGCGACCTACCTTGCGCACTTCAGGAACAGCTAAGATTTGTTGCTCGATGACATCGGAAATTTTATTCATTTCCTCCAGTGACGTTCCGGGTGCCGAGGTCACAGCGACGAGTGCAGTTTCCTCTTTAAATGATGGCAGGAAATCTTTGCCCATTTTCGGATAGAGAGAGAATGCTGCGACTACGATCGCGACTGCCAGTGCGAGCAGAATGTATGGTTGAGTAAGACCAAAGCGCAGCCAAATATGTTCTAACAAATACTTCATCGCTCTTGTTACCAGTCCATCCTGATGTTGCTGATTCGCTTTTGGATTGAGTAAAAATGAACAGAGAACGGGAATCGCCGTCAGCGAGACAACGAACGAGGCGATCATGGAAATGATGGTCGCGATCGCAATCGGAGCGAAAAGTTTTCCTTCCACTCCTGTAAGTCCTAGCAACGGTAAGAATACCAAAATAATGAGAATCGTCGCGTAGAGAATCGAATTGCGCACCTCACCCGATGCCTTGGCGATGACACTTAGTCGCGTGTGTGGTTTTTCA
>CAIRGO010000102.1 GCA_903878115.1 Akkermansiaceae bacterium
ATGGCAGTTTTCCGACAAATTTCTGATAAAGAAAAACGTCGATTCTTGTCGCTCTGGAGAACCGGAATATACACTGAACCAAAAAATAATATGAAGTCAATAAACGACCTACCCAATATGGGCTACCATGCCCATCCGCCATATTTTTCTATCGTTTTTGCCTCTAGACTTGTCAAATGACGAGATGAGTTTATAAGCGTGCCCATGAAATTGATCCGACATGGTGAGATGGGGCGTGAAGAACCAGGGGTTTTATTACCGGATGGACGGCGCATTGATGCGAGTGGTGAATTTGCCGATTACGATGAAGGATTTTTTGCATCGGGCGGGATGGAATCATTAGCTCAGTGGGTGGAAGATGGTTGCCAAGGTGGTGCTGAAATTTCTCCGCTGGCGAGAATTGGCGCGCCAATTGATCGACCCTCGAAAATTATCTGCGTCGGTAAAAACTACCTCGAGCATGCGAAAGAGTTTGGTGAAGGAATTCCTACGGAACCTGTGTTGTTTATGAAAGCGACGTCCGCATGGTGTGGGCCATTTGATGAAGTGATTCGTCCACGTGGAGCAGAGAAACTCGATTACGAGGTAGAGCTCGCAGTGGTGATTGGACAAACGATGAGTTATGTGAGCGAAGAAGATGCGCTGAATTATGTCGCTGGCTACGCGGTGTTTTGTGATTACTCTGAACGCGCGTTTCAAAAAGAAATGGGCGGGCAGTGGGTGAAAGGAAAAAGTGCTGATCGATTTGCTCCGATGGGGCCAGCCCTCGTTCCTGCTTCTCAAGTTCCTGATCCGCAATCACTACGCTTGTGGTGCAAAGTGAATGGAGAATTTCGCCAAAATGGTTATACCGGCGACATGATGTTTCCTGTGAAAATGGTGCTGAGTTACATCAGTCGATTTATGACTCTGCTACCTGGCGATGTGGTTGCTACGGGAACACCATCTGGTGTAGCGATGGGCATGAATCCGCCGAAATACTTGCAACCTGGCGACTACGTTGAGCTGGGAATTGAAGGATTAGGGGAAATGTCGCAACGTGTGGTAGCTGGCTAACTGTTAGTTATTACTGGTGTTTTTTTCATCATACGCGAGCTTTGGATCCATGAAAAATGGACCGAATGGGAGCAGCGAGGCAATGAATGCCTGAACCGAGCGCAGGAAGGAAATATTTCCATTAAGCAAGGCTAGTAAAATCGTTAAACAATAGCAGATAAATAAAATCCCATGAGCCATGCCTACGATGCTCACGGCTTCTGGCATGTTTGCTAGGTATTTTAATGGCATCGCAACACCTAACAAAAGCAGATAGGAAATGCCCTCGAGAATGCCGACTAGGCGAACTCGGCCAACAGGAGTGGATAGTTGTTTGATCATGAAGATTGAGAAATTCTGCGAAGTGTAACACTATTTTTTAAAGAGTCGCTGGAAAAAGTTTTTCTTTTTCTCTGGTGCTACTGGATTTCCTTGTGCCGCAGGATCGACTTGCATCACTGGAATTTGCGTGGGCATTTTTTGATTCCATCCGCCACCGAGCGCTTTGATGAGAGTAACCGACGCGACTAAATTTTGGCCGCGCATTTGGTGCAATCGGCGTTGTGTAGTGATCGCATTTTTTCCTGCTTCTAACAAATCGAGATACTGCCCGAGACCACTTTCGTAGCGGGTTTTCGCAAGTGCACGTGATTTTTCTGCATTGTCATAAGCACCGTTTTGGAAGGTAATTTGCTCCTTGAGATGCTTGAGTGCGGATAGGTTGTTATCGACTTCGGCGAACGAAAGTAAAATGGTTTGTCGGTATTGAGCCAGTTGCAAGTCGGCAGCAGCGATAGCGGCCTCTAGGTTCGCTTTGTTTTTGCCTCCCGATAATATCGGTATGCTGATGCTCGGTCCAATGCTCCATTTTTCGCTTCCTGTGGCGAATAAGCTACTCAGGCTACCACTTACCACCCCACCACTTCCCGTTAGTCTGATGGATGGATAGCCGGCTAATTTTGCTACACCCACGCGGGCAATGCTTGCCGAAAGTGCCCGTTCGCTGGTTGCGATGTCCGGTCGTCTTTCTAACAAATCGCTAGGAATCGATGTTGGCACGCTAGGTGGAGCAGGGAGCGGATTAGTGGATGGCTTCAATGAAAACTGGTCGGTACGTTTGCCCACTAACACCGCGATCGAGTTTTGCAATTGATCGCGTGTGGTCATCATGCCAGCTAGTTCTGCTTGCGTGGAAAGCAATTCGCTGTTGGCGCGGGTGACTTCTGCCTCTGTAGCAGTGCCAGATTTCTGTCGTGCCAGAGCAATATTTTGCGCCTCGGTGAGAAGGGCAATGGAATTTTTTAATGCCAAATTTTCTGCGTCGACTGCTCTCAGCATAAAGTAATTTTGAGCTACTTCTGCCTGCACGGAAAGCATCACATTTTGCATAGATGCGGCAGTGGATGCGGCATCATTAATGCTCGCCTCCACACTTTTGCGCACGCGACCCCATAAATCAATCTCGTAACTCACGTCTAACGGAATATCAAAATTTGAGCCAGTAATTACTGTGCCACCTGGATCAAAGGGCACTGTGATGGCACCACTAGTCGTTTGTCTGGTGGCACTCGCATTGATCGATGCTTGGGGGAAAAATTGGCTTCTTGCGAGTCGAGCAGCAGCGCGTGATTGATCAAGGCGAAATACCGCTACTTTGATGTTTTGATTGGCCGTGCTCGCTTGGCGAATCAGGGAGTCGAGAATTTCATCGTCGTAGATGCTCCACCATGAGCCACGGGAGATGTGGTCGCGCGGTTGCACTTCGCGCAGCACGATTTCCTCTCCCGCCTGCGCGAGCAGGGGGAGAGAAGCCATGATGCCAGAAAAAATAATGAAATAGCGGAAAGTGAAAAATTTCATGAGATGATGGTGTCGTTAGAATCAACTGGTTTCGATTTTTTACTGAGAACTACGAAAAATACGGGAGTAAGGAATAGTCCTAGGAAGGTCACACCGATCATGCCTGAGAATACGGCTGTGCCCATCGCGCGGCGCATTTCCGAACCTGCTCCGGTGCTGACGACTAGTGGGTAGCAGCCCGCAATGAATGCGATCGATGTCATCAAAATGGGACGCAATCGCAGATGACAGGCTTCCAGCGCTGCCTCAATGGGGCTGAGCCCTTCGTGAATTTTTTCACGGGCAAATTCAATGATCAGAATCGCATTCTTGCATGCGAGTCCGATCAGCACGATGAAGCCAATTTGCGTAAAAATATTGTTATCGCCATTGGTCAGTAAAACTCCTGCGAGGGAAAACAATAAACACAGCGGCACAATCAGAATAATGGCTAGGGGCAGACGTAAACTTTCATACTGTGCCGCTAACACGAGAAATACTAACAACAGGCAAAGTGGATAGATGTAAACTGCGGAGTTTCCTGCGAGGATTCGTTGATAGACTAGTTCGGTCCACTCAGGTTCAAATCCTGGAGGCAGGGTTTCTTTGGCGAGTTTTTCCATCAAGGCTTCGGCATCTCCCGAGCTGATTCCCGGTGCGGCGGCGCTATTAAAATCGGCGGCCAGATAACCGTTGTAATGAGTGACACGGTCAGGACCTGATCCTTCTTTGATTTGCACCATCGAACCGATCGGCACCATCTCACCCAATAGATTTTTGGTTTTTAATTTCGTAATGTCATCTGCTTGATCGCGAAACGGTGCATCGGCCTGTGCGACTACTTGCCATGTGCGACCGAAACGATTGAAATCATTGACGTAAATAGAGCCTAAATTGATCTGCAATGTATCAAAGAGATTTTGCAACGGCACACCAGCGGCTTTGGCTTTTTCTCGATCAACCACTGCATCCAACTGGGGTACATTGACCGTATAGCCAGAATATGTTTGTCCAAATTTTTGCTGCTGCATCACCTTGCCTAACAGCTCTTGGGTGTTTTGATAGAGTGAATCGTATCCAGCATCGCCCCGGTCCAAAATCATCATCTTGAATCCACCAGTCGTGCCAATTCCGTTCACGGGCGGAGGTGATAGACTGAGAATAAATGCTTCTTTGATTTGTGAAAATTGGGCGTTCAGCGCTCCTGCAATCGCCGCTGCCGATAGCTCGGGTGTGGTGCGTTCCTCGAAAGGCTTCAGTCCTACAAAGACAATTCCTGAGTTGGGACTAACAGAAAATCCTTGAATGGATAAACCAGGGAAAGCAATGCTGTTATCAACCCCAGGCTGTTTGAGTGCGATATCACTGAGTTGGCGAATGACTTTCTCGGTGCGGTCTAACGAGGCTCCATCGGGAAGCTGTGCAAAGGCGATGAGGTATTGTTTGTCTTGTGCCGGCACAAATCCGGTGGGTGTTTTTTGGAACGCTTGATAGGTCAGCCAAACCATCCCACCGTAAACAATCAATGCAATGGCGGAAAAACGAATGATGCGTCTAACAATTTTCACATACGTGCGCGACGACCAATCAAAAAATCGATTGAAAGGACGAAACATCCAGCCTAATAGGAAATCGAGCAATTTGGTGAAAAGGTCTTTTTTTGCCGCATGATCACGCAATAAAATCGCGGAGAGTGCGGGGCTTAATGTTAATGAATTAAACGCCGATATGACCGTGGAAATGGCAATGGTGACGGCGAACTGTTTGTAAAATTGTCCGCTGATACCGCTGATGAATGCAGTGGGGATAAATACCGCACAGAGAACCAGCGCCGTGGCAATGATCGGTCCGGTGACCTCGCGCATCGCTCGCTGTGTCGCTTCTATGGGGCGATATCCAAGAGCGATGTTGCGTTCCACATTTTCGACAACGACAATCGCATCATCGACCACGATGCCGATGGCTAATACCAGTCCAAAAAGCGATAGATTATTTAACGAGAAGCCTAACATATGCATCACCGCAAATGTCCCGATCAATGAGACGGGCACCGCCACCAGAGGAATGATCGAGGCGCGCCATGTTTGCAGAAATAGCACCACCACGATGACCACTAACAGAATTGCTTCTATTAAGGTATGAATCACCGCATCGATTGATTTATCGACAAAACGTGTCGGGTCGTAGGCAATGGTGTAGTCGATACCTTGCGGGAATTTTTTCTTTAACTCTTCCATCTTACTGCGCACGGCGTCTGATAGATCGAGCGCGTTTGACCCCGGTGATTGAAAAATAGGAATGCCCACGGCCTCTTTGTTATTGATCAGTGAACGCAGACTATAATCACCCGCGCCGAGTTCTACGCGTGCCACATCTTTTAATTTCGTTTTTTCGCCATAGGGACCGTTTTTGACGATAATGTCAGAAAATTCTTCCTCCGTGATCAATCGACCTTTGGCATTTACGGTGAGTTCAAACGAAACATCTTGCGACAGTGGTTGCTGACCTACCGCACCGGCGGCCACTTGCACGTTCTGCTCTCGGATCGCATTGACAATTTCAGTTGCGGTTAGATTGCGGGCTGCTGCTTTATCGGGGTCGATCCATACGCGCATGGCATAATCGCCACCTCCAAACAATTCGACTTGCCCCACTCCTGGTAAACGCGCCAATTCGTCTTTTACATTGAGAATCGCGTAGTTGCGCAAATAGAGGCTGTCATAACGTTCGCTAGGCGATAGCAAATGCACCACCATGGTAAGATTCGGCGAGCTTTTGATAGTCGTCACTCCGATACGGCGAACTTCTTCTGGAAGCTTGGGTAGTGCTTGCGAAACCCGATTTTGCACCTGCACTTGTGCGTTATCTATATTCGTTCCTAGCTTGAAAGTGACGGTCAGGGTCGTAACTCCGTTCGCCGTGCTTTGCGAACTCATGTAGAGCATGTTTTCCGTGCCGTTGATGGCCTGCTCCAGCGGTGACGCGACCGTTTCTGCAAGGGTTTTTGGATTAGCTCCGGGATAAGTGGCGCTAACAATGACCGTGGGCGGAACAACTTCTGGATACTCAGAAATCGGAAGTTTAAAGAGTGAAATACTGCCAAGAACGAGAATGATCACCGAGAGAACTCCGGCGAAAATAGGTCGTTTGATAAAAAATCCTGCGATGTTCATGATGGTAGTTGCGGATTTGTTAGGGCGTTATCATTTCTGGCTGCACGGGCATGCCTGGCATGAATATTTTTGCCAAACCATTGACGACTACGGTATCGCCCACTTCCAGGCCACTGCGAATGATTCTGCGCTGACCAACGCTAGGACCTAAGACAACAGCTCTATATTGGGCAGTGGACTTTTCATCGATGACAAAAACAAACTTTTGCCCTTGGTCGGTTTTGAGTGCGGTTTCTTCTAACAAAATTGTCGGCACTTCTTCACTAAGCGGGATGCGAATTCGCGCAAACATACCTGGAAGCAATTTGCCATTTTCGTTAGGGATAATGCTGCGCAGAATGATGCTCCCCGTCGTGGCACTGACACGGTTATCCAGTGATTCAAACCAGCCTTTATGAACAAATGTTTTCTCATCACTGAGTTGTAGTTCCACGGGGATACGACCTTTCTCATCGAGTTTTACTTTTTTCTCAGCGATGGCTTTTTGCACACGGAGTAGGGTGTTTTCATCAATATCAGCATAGGCAAATACTGGGTCAATGCTGACGATGGTGGTGAGCACCGTGGATTGTCCGGGCTGTCCACTGACTTGATTGCCTTGCGTCACCATGGCGCGCGAAATTTTTCCAGAAATAGGTGAGCGCACTTTGGTTCGATCTAAGTCTAACAACGCGGCGTCATTTTCTGCTTTCGCGGCAGCTTGGGATGCCTGTGCTTGAAGCAGGGCTGATTGACGAGCATCCGCTTCTTCGCGCGTCATCGCCCTTGCGGCGAGTAATTCGTTGACGCGATTGAATTCACTTTGCGCAGAGGTCAACGCCGCATCTGCTCTGCTAAGCATAGCTGCCGTTTGTGCTTGTTTTACTTGATACGGTAGGGGATCAATCTCAAATAAAATCGCATCTTTTTCCACCAACTGCCCGGCGGTAAATAGCACCCGATCAATGTATCCAGAAACCCGCGGACGGAGTTCGACGATTTCCATGGCTTCAACGCGTGCGGAAAATTCTTCCCATTCCACTAATGGTTCGGTGACGATTTTTTTAACCCCGACCACGCTGGGTGGCATTTGTGGAGGTGGTCCTTGGGCTGCGTGTTTGCAGGCAAACAAAGCGAATGAACTGGATAGGATTATGAGGAGTCGCATAGTTGACTAGTTGGTTAAGATGTAGGAAAAAATTAGCGATTGGCAGTGACACCGAGCATGTCTAAAAAACCTTGTTCGATATCGGCAATATACGAAATATCATTGTGGATGCGTCCCTGTGTCAGCATTCCTTCAGCATAGGCAAAAAGACGTCGTGCCAGGGGCTCTACTGGACCAGGCGCAATCTCGCCTGAACGTTGGGCATCGCGGATCGCTGATTCGTAGTAATAAATATGTTTATCGAGAATTGTTTTGATTTTGTTGGCTAACAATTCATCGCTTGTACCAATTTCGGCTCCGAGAGAAAATAATGGGCAACCGAGGACTTTACCAAATTTTTCCTTGATTTGACATTGAAAATTATAACCCCAGCGGGCCTCGCAGCGAATTCTCTCTAGTGGTGGAATAGCGGGCGAATAGATTCGATCAAGCTCCGCGTAGACCTCAGAAGATCCCGCGTCTAAGGCCGCGAGGCAGAGGTTCGTCTTCGATGCAAAAAAATGATAGAAGCTACCTTTTTTCACACCAGCTCGCTCGCAGACATCGTCAACACTGGTGCTTCCGTAGGAGCCTAACCAAATAAGCTCACTCATTGCTTCGATCAAGCGTTCTTTTGCATCTGATGTTCTACCCACACCCGAATGTGCAGTCAACTAGACGATTAGTCAAGTATTTTTCGAAAATACCGCAATTATCGATATTCACACTCAATGATGATTCAGCCAGCGAAGCTTTTGTTCACGACATTCCAGTTGAGGACGTTCCACCAAGCGGTGATGTAATCAGCGCGGCGATTTTGGTAGTGTAGATAGTAGGCATGTTCCCATACATCGAGGCCGATCAATGGCTTGCCGAGATCGGTATCGGCGATGAGGCCTTTCATCAATGGGTTGTCTTGATTGGGAGTGGAGGTGATTTTTAGTTTGCCATCTTGCATGATCAACCAAGCCCAGCCTGATCCAAATCGTTTCATCGCGGCATCGGCAAAGGCGGTTTTCATTGCATCCATGGAACCAAAACTTGCATTGATTGCTGTGGCTAACTCTGCTGATGCTTGACCACAATCTTTCGCGGGAGCCATGATTTTCCAGAAAAAATTATGATTCCAGTGACCTCCACCGTTGTTGCGCAGCGTAGCCATCAGCGCTGCATCGCTCGTTTTTGATATTTGAGCCATGAGATTATCGAGCGAATCTTTTTTGAGAACTGGATTTGCCGTGAGTGCATCATTAAGCTTGGTGATATAGGCGGCATGATGTTTGCCGTGATGAATGGTCATGGTCAAAGCATCAATGTGTGGTTCCAGAGCTGCTGGGTCATATGCTAATGCGGGAAGGGTATACACGGCTGATTCCTCCGCTGCATGGCTAACAGAAAATGCAGAAGCAGCTGCTGCGGCTGATAATTTCACGAAATTGCGACGATCAATTGAGGTAGTCATCCAACAAGGATACTCTGAATACTGGTTTTCGCAAGAGGATTTCTTATAAATTGTGCGCATTTTTTTTGATCATTGCTGAATTTCATGCATGATCCTTTTTGAGATGATTAGAGAGAAAATGCAGACGCTATCAAGCCAAATGTGGCAGGAGTTAGCGACCGCACACCGCGCTCGTGCTCAGTGCTGGACACTGCCTGCGCTGGATCGCCATTCTCGGCAACAATCGCATCCGGTGGATGATTTTCTTTTCACGTATTATAGTTTTCCGTTGACGAAGATCGAGCAATGGCATCCTGGGTTTGGGGTGGCCATTGCTTGCGATGAGGAAATGCGGCCTAGTTGGATGAAGAGACATTATACCTTAGAAAACGGTCATTTGTTTGCAGATCCGACTTTGTTGTTAGACAAAGAGCGAGCTCGATTTTTTTGGATCAGAGAGTTGTTAGCAAATACGGCTCAGCAGAGCGGCAACTTCGGATGCTTTGGCATGCACGAATGGGCAATGGTCTATCGATCGGGAGAAACCCGTCATGGCCACGTGACCGGCCTGCGATTGCCTGCGGAGGAGGTGGATCGTTTTGTGGAATCACGCCCCATTCGCTGCACGCATTATGATGCATTTCGATTTTTTACGCCTGAGGCGCGTCCCTTGAATCAATTGCAACCAGAGTTAAATCATCGCGAAATCAATGAACAACCAGGGTGCATTCACGCGAATATGGATTTGTATAAATGGGCCTACAAATGTGTGCCATGGATTTCTGGTGAATTTTTGTTGGATTGTTTTTCGTTAGCCAAAGACTTGCGTCAATTGGACATGCGCGCCAGTCCGTATGATTTGCGGCAGTATGGCTACGATTCAGTAGATATCGAGACTGCCGATGGGCGGAAACAATATGAAATGGAACAGCGGAGTTTAGCAGAGCGCGCCGCACCCATGAGAGCTAAACTGATCGCTGTGTTGGATCGAATGCTAGCTGTTTGAGGGAAATCAATAAGAATTCCTGTGGACGTCAGCGCCGCAGTGGAGTAAGTAGTGCCCGTCATGGCAAAGAAACCAGTAGTATTGATCATTCGTGATGGATGGGGTGTGAATCCCGGAGGAAAAGAAACCGCGGAACGCGACGGCAATGCTACGCTTTTAGCTCAGACCCCTTTTCATGATCTCCTCTATGCCACATTTCCGCAGGCACGGCTTTCCGCTAGCGGGATGGATGTCGGTTTGCCTGATGGACAAATGGGCAATAGCGAAGTAGGACATCTGAATCTCGGTGCTGGACGCATTGTTTGGCAGGATTTGACGCGCATCAATAAATCAATTCTCGATGGCGAATTGGAGCAAAATTCCAATCTACAAGCAGCCTTTGCGAAGGCAAAAAATTCCCGACTCCACTTGATCGGTTTGGTGAGTGATGGCGGTGTTCATTCTCACCAAGACCATTTGATCGCCATTGCACACATGGCTGCTCGTGCAGGGGTGACGGATACTTTGGTTCACGCGATCACCGATGGTCGTGATACTTCGCCTACCAGCGGTGCTGGTTATCTAACGGAAGTGGCAAGTCGTTTGCAAGGCAGCCATGCCACCATCGCTACTGCGATTGGTCGTTACTATGCGATGGATCGCGATAAACGCTGGGAAAGAAATAAACTTGCGTGGGATGCGATCGTGCTTGGTCGTGGCGAAGTCACTACGCTATCGCCTGGTGATGCTGTGCATGCTGCCTACGCTGCCGATCCTCGTGGTGATGAATTTCTCCAACCATTAATTTTTTCTCATGCTAACGAACTACGCGTGCGCGATGGTGATGTGTTTTTGTGGTTCAATTATCGCAGCGACCGCACGCGACAATTGACCGATGCTTTTTTGATCGATGATTTCGATAGTTTTGATCGTGAAGTACTGCCGAAGGTCGAATACGTGACTCTCACAAGTTATGGCGCGGGTTATGATTGCCCGATCATTTTTGAGCCGCAATCGCTGTCGATGATTTTGGGTGAAACAGTATCGAATGCTGGTCTCACGCAGTTGCGATCTGCGGAAACGGAAAAATATCCCCACGTCACATTTTTCTTTAATGGCGGAGTGGAGCCACCATATCCGGGCGAAGATCGCTATCTTGCCATTAGCCCTAAAGAGGTGGCAACTTACGACTTCAAACCACAAATGAGCGGACCAGATGTGGCGTTTGAAGTCTATCGACGCATGGAAAATTACGACCTAGTGATTGTGAATTTTGCCAACCCCGATATGGTAGGGCACACGGGGGTTGTCGAAGCAGGCGTTCACGCAGTAGAAACCATCGACCTAGGTGTCCGACTATTAGTCGAGCGCACATTAGCACTTGGCGGAAAACTTTTCATCACAGCCGATCATGGCAATTGTGAAGTGATGCGCAATCCCGATGGATCGCCGCATACGGCACATACGACAAACCTAGTACATTCGCTCTACGTTGCGGCAGATGCGGATCAGTATAAGCTGCACGATGGTATTCTCGCTGATGTAGCGCCGACATTGTTAGCCATGTTAGGTGTCGCTCAACCTGCGGAGATGACTGGTAAATCCTTGTTAGAGAAAAAGGCATAATTTTTCCATGTTTCACATCGTTCTCGTAGCACCAGAAATTCCTCATAACGCCGGTGCCGCTGGGCGCTTGGCGTTGGCTACTGGTTCGGTATTGCATTTGATCAAACCACTCGGATTTTCGTTAGAAGACAAATACGTTCGTCGCACGGGACTGGACTATTGGAAAGATGTTGACCTGCGCGTATGGGAGAATCTCGAAGAAATGCAAGCGGCTGCCGGAGTTGATGCGAGATTTTGGTATTTGAGCACCAAGGCTGCAAAAGGCTTGTGGGATGCGAAATTTGCTGATGGCGATTATCTGATCTTTGGTTGTGAAGGCAGAGGCTTGCCAGAGAACATTGTCTATGGGGCAGGGGAGCAAGCCGTCACCATTCCGATGAAAGCAGATAGCACACGCAGCTTGAATCTTTCCACCGCTGTAGCCATCGTGCTTTACGAAGCGGTGAGACAGGTGGGATTTTGATCAAGGAGAAATGATCACGGGAGTGCCGCTGGTGGCTTCGGCGAAAATTTCTAACAAGTCATCTTGATTCAAACTCAGACAGCCCCAAGTAAGTGCGCGGCTTCCTGCTGGATCCCAGCCGTTTTCGGCCCAGCCATGAATGCCGATTCCTCCGCCAAGTGCGGTGTTTTGTGGCGGCATGACCTTGCGCTTGTGCGCTGCGACAATGCTTTCCATCACAGGTTGGGTAATGCGTTTTTCGGCAAATCCTAGACGCGCATCATAACTGTTAGGGTAATCGAGTCGGATCCACGCGACTCCGAGAAATTTTCGCCACTCTTCGCCATCGAACGGTCCTTTTGCTTTGCTGAGTATGTGGTATTCGCCCTCGGGCATTTTGAGATCACCTTCTGCCAGTTTATGGCCTAACGGTTTTTGACTGAGTGCAACTTCGTAAGTTTTGATTACTTGGCCTTTTTTGATCAGGTGCATTTGGTGGGTGCTTTTTATCGCCCAGAAGATCTTTGTGGCTGTCGCGGGGTGCGTAAGTTTGCGATGCGCATTGATAAAACTTGATGGTTGCTCGTAGTTTTTCTGCACCATCTCGGTCGTCCAACCATTGCTCGATGGCCAAAATTCAGGTGAAAATTTCGCCATTTCATCCTTACGGATTTCAAAGTGGAGGTGAGCAGGAAATCGATCACCATCGCCCTTACCAATCGTTCCAATCAGTTCGCGGCGTTTCACGAGTTGATCTTTTACCACTTTCATTTCGTGAAGATGATCGTACTGAGAAAAGATGCGTCTGCGTTGTCCATTTTCCAGATAATAGTGCTCGATCACCACGATGTTTCCGTAAGGTCCAGTGGCTTTTTGTGCGTAGATCACACGTCCATTTCCGATCGAGTAAATCGGCTGTCCGAGATCAGTATCACCGCCGCCATTGCCATTCCAATCCTCGCCAGTATGGATGCCGAGAGAATAGTTTTCGGCAAAATTGGTAGCGATATACCAGCCTGAGTATTTTTTTCCGTTAGGGGCGATATACGAACCTTTTGCATTTACATCTCCTATGGGAAAGTCAAAGCCATCTGCGAGTTGAGGATCGATGAATTGTTGCAATCGAGCGGCGTTGTCGTTTGCTGTGATTTGTTCCGGTGTGAGCAACTGAACTGCGGGTGTCACTAAAATACTCGGTTGATTGTCTTCAGAATATACGAGTGCCAACAGAGAAATAGAAATAGTCGTGATGCCGACAAAATAAAGTTTGTTCATGATAAGGAAGAAATTGGCTCTAACGAAAAATCAGGAAACACCTGATTCATCGGTGCGCTGGGTGATATCTTAGTGAGTAGCGGAGCCAATACATTGCGATAGTTATTGATAACGGGTAAATCACCCGGACCGCTGAGTTGGGTTGATGCTAGCCCTGACCAAGTGCCATGCATACGCCCTCCTTGATGGTTGCCGCCTAACAAAAACATCGCGCTCCCGAGACCATGATCTGTTCCACCGGCGCTGTTTTCAGCAACTCTGCGCCCAAATTCGGTCATGACGATCACTGTGGTATGATCTAACAACTTACCACCTAAATCCTGCGCAAAAGCAGCCAAACCATTGCCGAGTTGCAGGATGGGACTATTGATCACGGATGATTGCGTAAGATGTGAATCCCAACCGCCAAGGCTAATGGCAACTGCTTGCACCCCCACGCGTGCTTTCAGCAGTTTCGCGATCTGTTTCATTCCTTGTCCGAAAGTTTCGTTACCATATTGTGCTCCGTTAGCTGGCGCAGAACGATCATTGGTGAGTGATTCAATTTTTTTTAAGGCGGCTAGCGCTAGCGCTCCTGCCGTGCCTAACAAATCAGGGGTGCTACCATACATGCTCGCGAGTTCTTGGATGAATGCGGGTTTAGCGTATTTTCCCAAACCAAAGTCTTGCAACGATTGCATCGCCGCGCACGATGGCGCGCCGCGCAGGCATTCAGGCAGTTGTGAACCGATAGCTACTGCGGTGAGTGGTGATTCTCCGGCATCGGGCCGCACGCGTAAAAATCGCCCTAACCAACCACCTGCCGCGAGGCCGCCGTGCTCCATAAAATCCTGCGCTTCAAAATGCGATCGTGTCTGATCTTCTGAACCGACCGCGTGGATCGCGCTCAGTTTGCCTTCCTTCCACCATGGCAGAATTGCGGAGAGATTTGGATGAAGTCCAAAAAATCCATCGATATCTAACAGCTCATTTTTTTTCAGCCCAATCGTCGGTCTAGCGCGGTAGTAGCCATCATCAGCGTGTGGCGTTACTAAGTGCAGACCGTCAGCTCCGCCACGCAAGAAAACAACTACCAAGGTTTTCTCGGTATCGCGGTTGTCATTGATGATTGCGGTGGATGCCATGATGTTAGTGGATTTGGAAGGAGGGACTGGCTAGCACTAATGCCAGCGGCGCACCTGATGCTTTCGCGGCTCGTATTTCCTCATCTGTCGCTTGTCTGCCAAGTAAATGTGCGGCACAAGGAATTTCGCCTCCCGCTGCTTTGACTAAAAGATGGGTGTCAAGCGCGGTTCCTTTGATTTGATTCGCAGCGAATTCGGAGGCAAAACGCCAACGCCACAGGAGAGTCGCCATCCACGGTTGCGGTTCTGTCGGATAGCCATCGGGCGTTGGATATTGAAATGGTGAGTGGCCCATGCGCAAAAGATAGTCCTGCAGCGCTGGTCCCGCATCGGTCTCTGCTGCCGTTGCGCGAATCGCAGAAACCACATAGTGAAATGGACGTTTGATTTTGTTGCCTCGATGTTGCCAAAATTCTTCTTGTGCAAAAACTGATTGCAGTGTTTCACGAATGTCACCGCCAGTTGTAAGAAAAGTTTTTGTGACATTTTCCACAGCTTGCTGAGGGGGATTGTCGGCGATGAAACATCGGCATAACTTGGTGGCAAGATGATGAGCTGTGGATGGATGATGTGAAACAATATCGATGACGCGATCAAGATCGCCTACGCCGAGACCTGCTGGGATCGTCACGCCTAACACTTCCTTGGCTCCATCGTCATGATCTGCGGGGTGAAATTCGACTTTTCCCACAGCAAAACGTGCTTTGTGACGTTCGCGTAGTCCCCAACCGGTGAGGCAACGTGCCACTTCCATGACATCCTTTTGCGAATAACCACCATCAACTCCGAGTGTGTGAAGTTCTAACAATTCACGGGCATAGTTTTCATTTGGTTTTTCGTTAGGCTTGCTACGTTTATTGACGCGACCATCGAGATACCATAGCATCGCTGGACTGAGAGCCGATGCTTTGAGCATGGCGGCAAAGTTTCCCAATGCATGTTTGCGGATTACAGAGCGATCATCGAGTGGCTTGAACCAGCGCGAGTCGCCTTTCGATGGATCGATATTAAAATGATCAGTCCAAAAATCTACCATGACTTCGTGCAATTGCCGTTGCGAGTGAATGGCGCGCTGGATTTTAACACGAGTGAGTTGATCGAGTAATTCAGTTGGCGCATACTCTAACAATTCTCCTGCTGGGTGCGCATCGAGAGCTTCGAAATGTTTGCTCTTGCTGAGCGAGCGAGTATCATCGATGTCATCCGGGTTGAGTTGTTCATTGATGTAGGCACGGGCACCGATCGCCGTGATCCGAGCATGATCACCTGGGCGGGCGCCAAAACTCAGTCTGTTCAGCACATGGCTTGCATCATCGATGCTCGTAGCGAGAGGAACATTGAATGGCGGCAGATTCCCATCTTGTTGTTGCGCCCATGAAAAAAACCATTGAGAAAAAGCAGAGAATCCACCAACGCCAGCCACAGCTCCACCTGCTGCTGCTACTTTTACGAAGGTGCGACGACTACTGTCTTTCATGAAATTTCCGATTGTTCACTGGCCAACAGTGGTGGTGGATTTTTACGTTGTCTCAAGGCAAAACACCACGCGCCGATGCCAGCAGCGAGGATGAGAGGAATTAGCAGCAATTGACCTAATACAGGCAGGAGAAATGTAAGTGACAACACCGTGCCACCGCGTAGCACTGCGCGCCATGGTTGGCTTTCATCAATTGGCGTGCTCATGCCACGACCGATACGCCGAGCTAGTCCCGCGCTTCCTAACAGGCCGATAAACAATGGCGCTGCAATCATGAACAAGCCAATCCACTTCAGTGCCACAGGAAATGCTTTGAGAACGATCAATCCAAGAATGATCGGCAACACTCCCGCAAGAAATCCAAGAAGAGTGATCAAGATCGGTCTCGCAAATTTTTCCTCGCAGCGCTCAACTAGTCTTGGAAACAACGCCGTAGCTGCCAGCCAATAACTAAGAAACATCATGAGTAAACCTATAGTAGTGAAAACCCAAGCAAGAACGTTTGCCGTAGTGATATATTCCATAGTGAAAAAACTAGTGAAATGGCAAAAAATTGCGAGGAAAAACTAATTGAAAAATTAGAATGCATAGGGAAATAGCGCTATATTAACAGAGGAAAATCACTGGAAGTTAGAGCAGGCGTCTCGCAATTTTTGTTAGATAAATACAATAGAGCGTATTCTTGCTGATGCAATTACCCCCTCTAACACATCGTATCTATCATCAGGTAGAAAATGGATTTAGGACTTTCACGCCTGCGTGTTTGAAGTATGTGACGTTGCGCGTCACGATTGTCAGTCCGTGGCGATGGGCAGTGGCGGCAAGTTGGCTATCTATTGTAGGAAGTGTATTGCCGCGCTTATCTGCCCGAGCAACAAGTTGACCCCAAACGTGTGCCGTACTGGTATTAAAACTAAGGATACGTCCTTCCATACGATGGCATAATTCTGTCAACCATGATTGCAGCGCTGTTTTACGTTTGCCAGAGGTAAGGTATTCAATCCCTCGCTTAATTTCACCAATCGAAATGCTGCTAACATAAAGTTCTGGCTCGTGCTTACTCAGCCATTGCAGCACTAGAGGATCAGGCTTAGTTTTGACGAGTTCGCTAAAAACGTTATTATCGACGAGGTAACCCATAGCATTAAAGAGAAAGGGGACGAGTGGAGTCTTTTGAACGCGGTGCGAGCACTAACGGATAAGGGCAGGCGAGTAGGTGGTCAATAAGCCCCTGATTGGGCCTGCGGGAGATACGACGGAGAACAATCGTGTCTTCGTCTTCGATAAATACTTCAAAATCTTGACCTGGCTCCAACTGCATCTGTTCACGGACCGCACTGGGTAGGACAATCTGGCCTTTTTGGGATAGTACTGTGGTCATGGTAAGAAAATCTTACACCGCTTCCGTAAACAAGGCAATACAAATTTGTGATGTATTCGACCATGCATTTTTCAAGATGCTCCCTGTGGTGATAATTGTTGGCGCTATTTTAGGTTGTCGTTTATAAACTTTGCGACCGTCTCTGCTGTGATCGCGAAGTTGAGTTTATCGATTTCTACATCGCTAAGGCCATACGTCAACATGCCTACAAATTGTCCCGTTTGATCCACCACAGGTCCTCCGCTATTTCCTTGATTCGCAGTGATGTCTAATTGATATACTGGATGCCCTTTCAATTCTTGATCGATTTTTGTGATCGATCCAAAGTTCATTGCGGCAGTATTCGTATCGGCGGGAAAACCGATCAAAGTAACAGGCAGGTCGAGAGTGGTTTTTTGACTACGGAATCCAATGATGAAGTGCTCATTGAAATCGATTTTGATGATCGCTAAATCATACTCGGGAGAAGTGGCGATGATTTTAGCTTTGAAGGAACTCCCGTCATCCAATGTAACGTTCAGGCTATTTTTCTTTTCCACGAGATGACGATTTGTCAAAATGTATCCTCCTTTTTTGAAGAAAAATCCAGTGCCGTGATCGTTTTCATGAGAAATTCGAACACAGCTCGGTGCGATTTTTGCAAGAATTTCATCTTGTCGCAAAACTTTAAATTGATCAGTCGGAATGAAGGGGTTGCTTCGAATCTCTATCGCTTTTTCATTGTTGCCCGCCATTTCGTAATATTCTAATGCGGACCCAAAGAGCTTGAGTTCTTCTAATTTCACGGCAAGCAGATTGGCGCATCTTTTTTTAGATTCTTCTAAATGAGCTTTGGTATAGAGTCGAATCGCTTCTTCGTATTGTTGCGAACTCTCTGCATTTTTTGCAGCTTCTAGCCAATCGACTCGTGATCGAATAAAAGTGTTCAATGAGACAATTTTTTCACGCGTTAACATTGGGCGATATGCGTCTTTAGGAAGAGACCGCTCATTGATGCTCAGCATTGTGTTCGCTAGAATAGAAACGACATTATAATCTTTTTTATTGTGATAAATGAGAATCATCGCATCGGCATCACGCAATTGCCGAATCAAATTTTCACGTGCATCGTTCAACTCGGCGGTGGCTTTTTTTCTGACTGCCTCAGCTTTCATGGATGAGTCTTTTGCGGCTGCTCTGTTAATGGTGCCAAAAGCATTGGGGCTAAGCCATTCTCTGGCATGTTTCTCATGTGTTTTGGCCTCAGTTTCCGCTTTCTGTTGATCTATGACTTTAGTCGCTACATTAAACTCAGCCGAGTAGGTATTTTTTATGATTCTACTCATCGCTTGAATCGCGACTTTCTCCGCCCCATTTTTGCTGTCGGCTAACTTTTCCAAATTTGATAAGACAAGCTTTGCTGACTCGATGTCAGGTAGAATGAGTGGAGATAAGGTTTTTGATAGTTCGGAGGACGTCGATGGTTCCTGTCCTTCTGTGACGCCGAAGTTCATGAGTGCGATCACGATGCAAGCGCGTGCTGAGCGCAATGCACAGAATAAGGCAATCTGGCCTTTTTGGCGAATACCTATCGTCATCGTAGGGAAATCTTACACTGCTTCAGAAAACATGCCAATGTGAATTTGTGGTGAATTCTTAGTCCTTGGATATAATTTTTTCAGCGTCCGCCCAACGATTATTTTTGGATCGTGAAATCTGGTGAAGTAGTGATCAGATGAATGATGGCTCTTAGGCGGTCACGGCGCTGGATTTCGGTCGCCGCTCCTGTTGTATAGCTGAGGGTTGTCACATAGTTACTGATAATGGCTTTTGCTTGGCTTGATAGTTGCCCTGAAGTCAACAGTGTTGATAGTTCATCAATCAATGCGCTTATATTTGCATTGTCCGTCCATGGCACGGTCGTGCTAGGACGATTGCCTAACCATTTGGTGAAATCCAATGCCAATGTTCCATTTCCGCTGCGGAAGCTGGAGATGGGGCTATTGCCGCTTGGTTTGAAAATCCCCTCATAGATGAAATTCGATTGACGAATCACATTCGTATCAGAGCTCAACTGGAATTCAGGAGTCACCATTTTGTTGGTCGCTAGGGTTCCTGGAAATTGATAGTCTGGCATATAAAAATTAAACACCGTAGGCGAGCGCAGCGGCGTCTGACCCAAGTCAGTCTCGGTATCACCAACGGCATAATTACTATAAGCCGTGGAGGCATTTCCAGAAAACGAGAGGATCGGATTTTGCGGACTCATGACGATGGTTCCTGAGCGACTGGACGTTAACGCGCCTGCACTGTTTGTAATGGTTAGATTTGTGTCATCCACTACCGTGACGGGGTAGAGTCCACTCGTGGGGCTGGTAGTCTGTCCACTGACTGGAGTGAAACTAAAATACGCCATATCGCCTGAGATCAGATGGTGATTTGTTGCGCAGGTAATGGCGACCGTAGCATTGGTCGCCGCCATGCTATAACCGCCGCTATGTTTTACACCTATGGCTGATTGATTTGATAGTGTCGCGGCGCTATCTACAGTGAAGGTAAATACAGTACTGCTGACATAAGTTATTGGATAGAGGCGATTGGCATATCCTCCTGTGAGGAATTTGATAAAAACTTGATGTCCTGTGCTCAGTCCATGGGTGCCAGTGACCATGGTTGCGGTTACGGTAGTTCCACTCTGTGTGTAAGTCAGCGGTAGTACTTCTTTCACGCGGACTGAAAACCCAGTAGTTGTGACGGGTATGCTGCTTGTGATCGAATACACTCCTCCCGTGGCGGGGCTAGGAGATCCAGAGGTGACATTAATGAGTATGGGATTACCACTAACTAGAGAATGCGGCGTTGTTGTTGTAAACGTAATGAAGCCATCGTTTTGTTGATAGCTAGCGGTGAGTGGCGCTGTGGGCAGGAAAGCACGGGCGATCGCTGAGATGCGTAGCAACGGTTCTTTTTGTTTTCCAAAACGTTGCTGATTCACGATGGCTGGTGAGCGTGCTTCATAATCGAGTAGGATCGCTTTGATGATTGCTTTCATGTCCCCACGAACGCCACTGCCATTGTTTTCAAAAGCTTTTACCACGCGATAAACGTAGGCATTGCTTGGCGTGCTCGTTACGAGACGTTGGATCAATTGTCTGCAAACGAAAGGACCGAGGTTAGGGTTTTGGAAAATTGAATCGTGCGTTGCATCCATTTCTTGCGCTGCGAGATTTTGAAATTCATCATCGGTGCGAACAGTGGTGTTAGAGGCATAGTTTGTGTTGGCATTAAGCGGAACGACAACATTCGTGCTAGTGGTGATTTTTGGCAAGCCAGGCAATACCACATTATTTAGTAAACGTTTCGGTCCAATATCATGTCGATCAGGCACCTCGCGCATCGGATTGAGCCAATCGCTGCTCGGCGACCAATTCACAGGCTTGAATCCGCCCACATCAGCTTGATTGTAATTCCAACCAGTGAATGCGTGGGCAAATCCCATGATTTCTTCTTGTTGATAGGTGGGGATCGGTTGGTCTTGCGAATTCAGCATGAGTGAGCCGTCTGGGTGCAGACGATAGAGACCAATGCTAAAAAGTTGCAAAATTTCTCGCGCATAGTTTTCGTTAGGAATACGACCACTGGCTTTGTCGGGTCGCTCATTTTTTAACATATCAAGGTAACGTCCCATGGTGGGGTGAAGGCTTACGTCTTTTAACAAATCGCGGACGTTGCCAAAGGCGCGATCGAGCATCATGTCGTAATAATCTGAGAGAGCATCGGCTTTGTCATCGAGCGTGCCAGCTTCTGAAGCGACAAAAATTTGTGAGAGCGCGAAAGCAACACGTTGCCGCAATTGGTCAGGACCAGTGACTGATTGTTTCCACCAGGCATTGAACAACTGGCTTCCCGAGTAGGTCGGGTTGTTAGGATTGGTAATGTTGCGCGACGCGAAAACTTCACTGTAAAGAGAGCTTTTTGGAATGGTGAATTGTTGGTCAACCCATCCGCTGTAGCCGAGTGCGCCCACGGATGTAATCTCTGCCTCGGTGGTGCCATAAGTAGCCTGCGTGAGAAAACGAGACGCAGCATTCCGATCTGTGTGATCAGAAGTCCATGCTGGTGGATTGGCGGGGACGGTGAATACTTTTGATCCAACTTGTGGGCGCATGGTGCCAGAAATTTCACCACCGGGATAATTGGCCGAGTGAATATTGATGTAGGCTTGACCATTTTTGATGACGTTCTTGATATCTTCAATCGAGATGGCACCAGCGGGCACAAATGTCCACAGATAGGATCCATCTGCTTGAGGAGTGCTGGTATCAATGTCATAAATGATCGCACCGCCATGGGCCGAAGAGTGAATATGCGCACCCGTTTTGGGGGCTGTTAGATTGGCATAGACGAAGCGTAATGTTGCTTCGGTTTCTGCTTCATTCACTTGCAAGGTGGCGTTGCCGTAGCCACCAGTGAGATTCGCCCCTTGTGCAGAAATTTGAGCGGTAAAAAGGGTTCCCGTCGTCTCGGTATTGACGATATTGATCCATGGCGATAAGGCGAAAGAAGGAATTACGGCAGAGGGAACTGTGATTGCCATCGGGTCAGTTGTTCCTTGCGATGGTAGTAGCCAGCCTACGGCTAGATGTGCATCGTCGGTTTGATTGATGGTGCGAGCTTCCCAGTAATATCGCTGTCCAGCCTCGAGCCATAATATTGGAGATTTTGCTCCATTGGACCAAGATTTCACCGTGGTGCTGGTCGAAAGAGTAGCTCGAGAAAAAAGATTGATCGTTTCATTATCGTTAGAGATGAGTAATTCGGCAGTATCATCACCGGTGATCCAAAAACGATACATTCCGGTTTCTGGTGCCGTCATGTAACCGCGAAGTCGTTGCGCTCCATTTGCCAACTGGGACAAGGGAATCTCTGTGGTGGGTAAGGTGCTGGAGCTACTTGCATTACTCGACCAATCAAAATTTCCGACTGTAGCAGTGGGGGAAATGTTATTCCATGTTTCGTGGGTGATGGCAGCTCCCGTTGCAACGATGTCCAATTGCAACATCGCGCTGCCCATGCCGTAGATATTCGTGGCGGTCACGGGAATCAACCAGCTCCCTGCCGTCGTTGTAGGACCACTGAGCAGTCCGCTTGTTGCATTGATGTTCCATCCAGCGGGTAAACCACTGGCAGAGAAAGATGTCGGGTTGCCACTTGCGGTTAGTTGCCAAGATTGCGTGCCGCTATTTTGCAAAAGAATTTTTGAAGCAGAACCAATCAACTGAGGTGGCGTCTGCGGAAACATGCGGGCTGTGGGAATGACCTGTTTCGTAAGACTAGCCGCTTGCCACGATAGGATGCATTTTGCGTCGCCAGTAGTTTCATACTGTTCTAACACAATTGGCACTCGTTTGCCGCCGACGAGATCGATGAGGCCGGTATAGGCTTTTGATGTTACGGTGCTTCCGCTACCCGGCCAGTTATTAATGATCAATTGACCATTGACCCACAGTCTACCACCGAGGTTGCAATCAACCTCAAACGTGTAGGTCTGGGAAAATTCGGGTAAAATTTCTCCGCTCCAACGACTGGAGAAATAATCGACATTCACACCAGCAGCAGGGGAGTTCACTCCTTGGACACTGGCACTGGGCCACGTGTAGTTGATTGTGGCATCGGTCCGCGAGACGATACGATTGTTATATAGAGGCGGATTGGTCGTGCTAACATTTGTTTCATTAAAAAATTCCGCAAATAATCCCGTGCCATTGGCGAGAATATTATCATGGATGAGAATACCAGCGCTGGGTGAGGGGGCTACGACATAGGAGGTATCTGGAGAAATAGTTAGAACGACAGCTTCATCCGATTCAGTCATGCTATCGGCAAGCGGCGTGAGCGCAATCGTGGCATTGTTTACCCCCATGGCTAGATTGATCGAACTGGCGAGAGCATTGTGATCGCCGGCAGTGGTGGCACCGCTCTTCGCGAGTAAAACTGTTAGGCCAGCCAGACCGCCTGAGCGAGTGACCGTAAATGTTCCGGCATCTGCTGGATTCGTTCCGAGGGACTCTGAGGCATCGGCATCGGTTGCTGTGATGCTTACATAAGAAGGCGCTTGTAAAGAATAGGTGAGGCGAGCTAGATCGGTGTCGCCGCAATGGCAGGAAGGATAACACGTGGAGTTGGCTCCACAGTTGCAGGCCCCGGGACCGTTGTGGTTCGGATCGTAGCCTACTTGAATTTCTTCCCAATCGGAGACGCCATCGTTGTCGGTATCAGTATCGAATACGCGGACGCGAAAAAATTGATGATTGCCAGTGACCGTAAGACTTCCCGATAGCATATTGCTGGTCCCTGCAGAGATCGCGCCGACGTCTTGCCAATTACTAGCGCTCAGATCAGTACTGCATTCTACTTGGTAACGTTTGCCGAGAATCGATGGCCATTGCAGAGTGACAGTGTTGCCAGTGCGGACAATGCTAGTAACCTGGATGATGTCGTTTGCCTGATACGGATTGGTGCCTGCTGCGGATTCGGCCGCATTGCTTTGACCATCGCCATCACTATCCGCAACAGAGGGTATCGCAGCTCCAGGATACTTGAGTTGCCAGACATCGCTCATTCCGTCGGCGTTAAGATCAAGCACCGCATGAGCAATTGTGGTGAGGTAGAGAAAGAAAATAGTCAGGAAAAGCTTCATGCAAACGGGTTTAGTTTATGAGCACACCATGGATGATATTCGTAAAAATGCCAGCAAAATTTATTTTTTTGGCGAGATGTTCTCGAATATTACTTGCCGATAATCTGCGCATTTATTATCATGGGCATGTGGAAAAATCAGTGGGCTTTAAAGAATGGCAGGTGGTTTGTGACGCTCTTGCCAGCGGTAGGCAAACGGTCATCATGCGCAAAGGAGGCATTCATGAAGGTCGCGAGGGATTTTCCTTTGCTCATGAAAACTTTTTTCTCTTTCCCACAAGGTTTCACGCCACCGGAGAGCAGGTGAAATCGGTAGAATCGGTGACGGTTTCACCAGAGTGGCAGACTGGCGAAAATGTTGCCATTACCCATTACTGCGAAGCAGCATGGGCGCGAACACTAACGGATTGGGATGAAGTCTTAGCATGGGCTCCTCACCATATTTATAGTGATCAAACCGTACGCGACCGTTTTGATTGGGAAGGGAAGGGGATGAGCAGCGGCAGCATACATATCGCAAAAGTGCGCGTGTCTCGCTTGCATACACCGTGGATTTTCCCCTATGAGGCGCGTTATGGTGGTTGTCGCAGTTGGGTGTCTCTTGATGAGCCACCTACGAATTGGCGCGAACTGTTAGCCATCTGCTCGCCGACAGTTATATCCTTGACTTAACATAAATATTTTGATTCTTTAAGTTCGTAATGAAGACGTTTGTTGTCGTGGAAATTGTTTTCAATTTGCTAGATAAGCGTTCGAAGCCAACACCATTCAATAACGATCACCCTGCCAAGATGTGAATCTAGAAGTCCTAATCCGCTCGCCTATTTTCTCAGATCCTTTCCTCATTGTTGGGATGGGAGGTGGCGCACTTATGCTCGGATACTTGGTTACCCAATGGCTGGCGACCACTCGTCGTTATGCTTTTGAGACGAAGCGCAATCAGCTAGAGCTCACTGCCCTTGCCAAGCGGATTGAGATACTCAATTTAAAAGTTCAAGCGTCTCCCGAAGTGGCATGGAATGGATATCGTAAGTTCACTGTTGCTCGAAAGGTTGAAGAATGTGAGGACACATATTCCTATTATCTTAAGCCCCACAACGGCAGGCCACTGCCCTCGTTCAAGCCTGGTCAATACCTCACCTTCGAAATTCAGCCGCCGGGTTTTCCAAAGGCACAAATTCGTTGTTACTCGCTCTCTGACGGTGCACTCAGCGACGATCATTACCGCGTGACAATCAAACGCTTCACGAGAGACGATGGCACTCCTGGGGTGGTTTCTTCCTATTTCTCCGATGAAGTCCGCGAAGGTGATATTCTCAATGTTAAAGCACCCTCTGGGAAATTTTATCTTGATGTCGATATCGAGCGCCCGGTAGTTTTAATCTCTGGCGGAATTGGGATTACGCCCATGCTCGCCATGGCTCGGGTGCTGACTCATATCAATGATCAGCGGGAAATTTATTTCTTTTTTGGCTGTCGCAGCGGCGTCGATCACATGTTCCGCGATGAAGTGATCGAGCTTCAAAAAAACAACCCGAACATGCGTCTGCATATTTGCTATAGCCGACCTAACGAGAGCGATGTTAAGGGCGAACATTACAATCATCACAGTCGTGTCACCATCGATCTGATGAAGGGGGTCTTGCCTTCTAGCAATTTCGAATACTATCTCTGCGGCCCAGGTCCATTTATGGATTCTCTTGTCGCAGGACTCTACGAATGGGGTGTTCCCAAAAAAGATGTCAAGTTTGAAGCCTTCGGTCCCGCCACAGTAAAATCAGGAGCTAAGGATGGTGCTCCTAAAGCAGACACTGGCGATCAGCCGACTTTTGAAATTGAGTTTTCTCGCAGTGGAAAAAAAATCGCATGGGAGCCAGAGTCTCCGAGCTTGCATGCATTTGCCGAGAAACATGGCATCCCTATTGATTATAGTTGCGGGGCGGGAAGTTGCGGCTCTTGCTTAGTAGCAATCAAAAAGGGTAACGTGAATTATGACATGGAGCCTGGGCACGATGTCGATGAGGGCAGCTGTTTAACTTGCATTTGCCGCCCAGCAGGTAACCTCGTGATCGACGCCTAACATACCATCATGGCCAAATCTGATAGCAACCTTTCGACCCTAGTCCGCCTAGCGGAGAGGCCGCAGCGTTGGGAGCAACAACTCGATCCCAACATGAGCGAGGACATACTCGACATGCTGTTGGCCACCGAGCCTTTTGCGAGCATGGATCCATCACGCTTTCCCTCGGGAACTCCGCTGCGTGAGATTTTACGATTTGATACCGCCGTGCGCGCCTATGATACTGGCGGGATTGTCATTCGGAAAGATGACTACGGTACTTCCGCTTATCTCGTTCTCGAGGGTGAGGTGGATGTAGTGATCCGGCCTGAGATTGATCCCCGGTTACTCGGGCGCGCACCAAGTGTGAAAAAAAGTTTTCTCGGCCGCTTCGCGCAGCTATGGAACAACAACTCAGAACCCGAGGTTTGGAAAAATCCGTTGCGCCGTTCTGGGCAAAAAATGAACGACTCCTACGACAAAGATAGTGGCTCAGTTTATCTGCAAGACTACCCACGCATTGTTTCAGGATCGCAAACGGCGACGCTCGGTGCCGGGAGTATGTTTGGCGAAATCTCAGCACTCAGTCGCATGCCACGCACTGCCACGGTAGTCGCTTCCTCGCCAAAGACCAGTTTGTTAGAATTTAGTTGGGAAGGATTGCGCGACATCATGAAATATGATCCTGCGCTCAAAGCTCGCATTGACAAAATTTACCGTGAAAACTCGCTGAAATCTTTCCTCAGCAACCATCCACTTTTCCGTCATCTTGATGAATCAAGCTACCGCGAATTGTGCGACGCCGCGCAATTGGAGACATATGGCGATTACAACTGGTCCGGTGCCTATAAGCGCCTCGCAAAGGAGGGGACCTCATCGACATCCGCCAACGAACCGATCATTACCAGAGAGGACGATTACCTTAACGGCATTCACATGATCCGCGCTGGCTTCTGCCGCGTGAGTCGCAAATACGGCGGTGGTGAGCGCACACTCAACTACATCGGAGCGGGTAGTGTTTTCGGCTTTGAGGAAATTGCGAATCATTGGAAAAACTCCGCGCAAAGTCTTCAGTCCACCCATACGCTGCGCTCTCTAGGGTACGCTCACTTGATTTTCATTCCCACGGCCGCATTGGAAAAATATGCCAACCGCGAGTGGGCAGAAAAGCAACTCGGTAAAGCGTTCACGCCAGAAATTAATCCCTCAGATCAAAGCGAAAATGATGAGGCGCCCTCTGCTGGGCTGATGGAGTTCATGTCGGAACACCGTTTTCTCAATGGGACAAAATCCATGGTCATTGATATGGATCGCTGCACTCGTTGCGACGATTGTGTGCGTGCTTGTGCTTCTACGCATGACGGCAATCCTCGATTTCTTCGTCACGGTCCCATCATCGATAACTTGATGATCGCCAATGCTTGCATGCACTGCATCGATCCCGTTTGCATGATCGGTTGTCCCACTGGTGCGATTCACCGCACCAGCTTTGGTGGAGAAGTTGTCATCAACCCTAGCACCTGCATCGGTTGTGGCGCCTGCGCAGCAAACTGTCCGTATGACTCCATACGAATGGTCGAAGTGCGTTCTAAAACTGGTGAGTTTCTCGTGGATGACGAATTTCAACCACTGCTCAAGGCCACGAAGTGCGACTTTTGCGTTGAGCAAACTAGCGGTCCAGCATGCTTAAATGCTTGCCCGCACGATGCTCTTAGCCGCACGAATTTAACCCGTATTACCCCACTGACCCATTGGCTAAAAAGAAAATAGAAATCGTCCGCCGCCGAGTTGCGGGCATCGTTTTGACCACCTTGTTGGTGGTGGGCTTATTCGTGTTCTACACAAAAATTTCTTTGCTCTATCCGCGCCATCCCTACGTGAGTGGTTGGGTATTTTTTGGGGTGATGCTTTTTCTAACATTTTTCAATCTACGAAAAAAAGTTCCATTTCTTCGGCTAGGTAGTACTGTTTTCTGGCTCCAACTTCATATCTATATCGGGATTCTTTCAGGAGCGCTTTTTTTGGCGCACAGTGGTTTTTCTTGGCCGCATGGTTTGTTGAATCAGATCATCGCCACATGCTTTATCATTGTCTTTGTGACGGGAGTCATCGGACTATGGATTAGCAGAGTATTTCCCAAAAGACTAACCGTTGCAGGTTTTGAAACACCATTTGAACGCATCCCGCATGTCCGCAATCATCTCCGTAAAGAAGCAGAAGCACTCGTGCTTGCAGGTGTGGATGGTCAAACTTCACCGGTCATCGCCGATTTTTATACGAAAAAACTGGGCCGATTCTTCACGAGGCATGAGAACTTCCTAGCGCATTTGCAGCGCTCGCGCACCCCACAAGCGTCTCACATTTCTCAGTTCGATGAACTCGAAAGATACGCCAAGAAAAACGAACAAGAACTCTTGAGTAAACTCGCCGATCTCGTTGAGCAAAAGCACCTGCTCGATTATCAATACACCTTGCAACTCAGCCTCCGAGTTTGGCTTTTTGCGCACATCCCGCTAAGTTATTCTCTACTCATCCTTAGCGTGATGCACATCATCATCGTTTATTCATTTTCAGCATCCGCCCCATGAAAAATCAGCAAGCACCGCATGCTCATCAAGCAACTAAAAAACCATCTAGCGATTGATCAACGATATAAAAATCCTGCTATTGTGACAATGCGTTGACTCAGTAGAGGCCTTGGCTGAGCATCGGGTGATTGCTCATATAATGGGCCGCATTTCGATTTTTCAACATTCTTGTAACAATCGCTCCGTCTTTGGGAGAATATATGAAAATGCTCACTACCGAACAACAGGAACAGTTTACCCAACTCTGGACGCAAGCTCAGTCCACGGTGGCGTGTTTTGTTCACGCCAGCATTCAGGATCGTGGGCATGCGGAGGATCTGATCCAAGAAATCGCGATGATCCTGCTGCGCAAATTCACCGACTATGACACAACCAAGCCCTTCCTGCCGTGGGCGATGGGAGTGGCAAAATTCGCCATACTCGGCAGCAAAAGGGACTTTGCGCGATCACGCTTGGTGTTCGATGAATCGTTGCTGGAACGCATTTCACAGACGATGCTCGATGTCGCGCCAGCCCAACGGGAGGAGGCTGCGTTTCTCGACACCTGCCTCACAAAACTCGCCCCTAAGGCTCGCAAAATGGTCCGGCTACGCTACTACGATTCGCTGGATTTGGCGGAGATCGCCCGCGTGCTTGGAATCAGTGAAGTGGCGACACGCGTCGGATTGTTGCGCATTCGCGAACAATTGCGCAAGTGCATTGAGAACCAATACCAACGAGAAAGGAGTCACCCATGAACCGTTTTGACGAACTGTGCTCCCGCTACTATGAGAACAATCTGAACGAAAGTGAGTCCACTGAACTCCGCGAGTTGCTGGCTGGCAGTCCCGAAATCTTAAGGGAGTTTGTGATCACAGGCATCCGTGAAGAACAGCTCAGAGCCGCCCTGCGCAGCAGTTCCGCGCTCGAGGAAGCCCTCCCGTTCGTCGATGCGCGGACGCGATCGAACAAACGGCGAATGATCTGGCTCACCGCGGCCGCTGTCATCGCGATTTCGTTTGCGACATGGGCTCACATGACCCGGGGCGTCGCAGTGGAAGTGCTCGCCTCCCGAGAAGCGAACATCTCTCACGGCAGCCTCTCGCCCAGCCTCGGCAGCCGCAGCCGCGTGCGCGATCTCACGATCGATACAGGGCTGCTCAGTTTGCGATTGGCCAACAACGTTTCCATCGAACTGTTAGCCCCGGCGCAACTGCGCTTCATCGATCCGATGCATGTCCAGATTCTCTCGGGAAAAGCCACGGTCGATGTCGGCGAGCACGGCAAGGGATTTATCCTAGACACGCCGCAGACCCGGGTGGTTGACCTCGGCACCCGATTCGGTGTGGATGCCTCCTCTGCGGATTCCACTGGCGTGGTGGTCATCGAAGGCAGCGTAGAACTGCACTCGAAGGAGGGCAAAGTAAACCATCTCACCGAGGGCGAAGGAGCCGTGGTCAACATCTCCGGCACCATCGGCAAACTGGATCAAGCACGATTCAATCCCCGCACTGGACAGTGGAGTACGCGCGCGCTGTATGACGGCAGCTCGCTCATCCGCTCGGTGCGCAACAATCAAAAGGACCAATCCGTCTATCACATCGTTGCAGGTGGGTTGGTCGAGTCCGTACCAGCGCATCACAATCGCAATGCCCGCTGGGTGAGTCTACCCGAAAAACCCATCCCTGCTTGGTTGCTCGGCGCGGATCTGGTCTTACCCGCCCACACCCATCGTGACCGCAAAAATCTTCGTGTCACCGTCACCGTGGCACCGCGCACAGCGCTTTTCGTGTTTCAGCGTCGGACCCAACCGCCGCCGTCGTGGCTAGTCGAGGGCTTTGTCCCGACCGGTGAAAAAATTGGCAAGGTCAGCATCGAGAAAGATCGCGAGAACAAACCCGTTTCGTTCGAGATCTGGCGTCGGGATATGCCGGAAGGCGGCGAGGTAATTCTCGGCCCGGCGGCGCGTCCGGAGTTGTTCAATGCCAGCACGATCCTCTACGGCATCGCCGCCTTTCCCATCGAAAAAGCCCCTTCCTCTTCTCACTAACGGATTTACCATCAAAGCACCCCAAAACCCATCATGCTTCTCAAAACCCTCATCCTTCCGCTGATCCTGCTGGCGCTTGCACTTTGCGGCGGCACCGTGGCATCCGCTGAGGACTTCTACGTCGATCCTGTTTCCGGAAATAATGCGAACAACGGCACGTCGTCTACCACTGCTTTCAAGACTATAGAGAAAGCCCGCCAGGCGGTGGATTTGATCAATGGCAGTATGACGGAGGACATCACCGTCCATCTGCGCGGCGGTATTCACCGCCTTTCCTCCACGCTGACGCTGGGCCCGGGGGATTCGGGAACGAATGGCTTTACTGTAATCTACCGGAATTACGGCAGCGAAGTCCCCGTCCTCCACGGCGGCGTGGATCTCTCAGGCGGCTGGGTGCTTCATGATGCGGTGAAAAACATCTTCAAGAAAACCGGAGTCACTACGCAGTTCCGGCAACTGACAGTGAATGCCTCCTCTACCATTAGGGCGAGAACGCCGAATCAAACCAATGCGGAAACGCTCGGCCCGTATCTCACCATGGTCGGAATCGACGCCGCGGCCCAAGAGGCGATCGTCCCTCGGGCACCCATCGAAGGCTGGAGAAGTGTCGCCGGCCTCGCCAACGTGGAAGTGGTCATGCACCCGCACTGGTACCAATACCGCGGGAGAATCGACCCCGATGCTTCTTATCAAAATGCGACACAGGTCCGTTTCAAATTCCAATCGCCGGAGAACGGTTCGATTTTTGCAAAAGGCGACAGTTTCTGGGATAGCGCTACCTATCCTGTTCCTTACTTTGTCGAGAACTCGATCGATTTTCTCGATGCCGAGGGCGAATGGTTCCTTGATACCGCCGCCGACACCCTCTACTACAAGCCGCGTCCGGGTGAATACATGCCCACCGCCACCATCGAAGTGCCAGTGCTGGAAAGGCTGATCCAGATCTCCGGCGCATCCTCCAGCAACAAGGTGCGCAATGTCCGCTTCGAAGGGCTTTCCTTTACTCAGACTGGCTGGAATGGCCCCAGCACCAAAGGCTCCGCCATGACGCAGGGTTCTAGGGAACTTGTCCAACCCTATGCCAAACATGGAGCGATCACGGTGCAGTATTCCGATAATATCGATATCGCTTTCTGCAAATTCCGCTTTCTCGGCTTCACCGCCATTTCCTATGTGAAGGGAGTCACGGGCGGCTCCATCCGCAATTGCGATTTCCGCTGGCTCTCCGGGAACGGCATTGTGATTCATGACGATGGCACTCAGAGCCCGGCCGCAGGCGAGGAGTGCCAGAACATCCGGATCGTCAACAACGGCATTTATCGGTTCGGCCAGCAATACAGCAACGGCATCGGCATCGTCTGTTATTTTGTGAAACGCATGCTCATCGCGGACAATGAAATCTGCTACGGCCCCTACATGGGCACCCAGACGGGAGGGCAGACCGGTGGCCACGAGGAAGCGGGCATGAAGGACAATATCCTGAGAAACAATTACGTGCACCACGTGATGCAGTTCCACGATGACGGCGCGGCGTTTTACACGCTGGGCCGCCAGCAAGGGACGCATGTAGTGGACAACTGGGCGGACTCGATCCAGTGGGCCCAGCTGACAGGTGCTTACCCAGTGGCCGGAATCTATGCCGACAACTACTCGGAATTCATCACCTACGAACGCAACGCCAGCTCGAATTGCTCCGACGACATCAACCAGAATATCGGCGGCGGCGTGCAGAACATTCGCTTGATCAACAACTACAACACGGCGGAGCCGACCATCACCCAATATGCGGGTCGCAAGGAAAACTATGTCTGGCCCACCAAGATCGAGGCTGAAGGCATGACGATCACCGGAGGAAGCTCCGAGTCAGGAGCGTCAGCCTATTCCAATGATGCGGGCATCACTTTCAGCGCTGCTGGAAATCTCAGCACTACCTTTGCCGGTGCGGCCGGAACCTATAACCTCCACGCAGCTTATGTCACCGGGTCCAGCGCCGCGGCGAGCTATGTGCTGCGCGTGAACGGAACGAGTGTTGATTCGTGGTCGGCAGAGCTGACCCCAGCAGGCACAGGACTTCAAATCCGCCATCGGATCAAGCGTGCGGTCACGCTGCCAGCCGGAGCTGTGATCCGGCTCGATGTCTCACCCGTTTCCGGCACTCCTGCCAAGGTCGATTACGTGGAAGTCTATGGCAGACAACTCGCAGCACCACTCGCACCCGAAAGCCTCACGGCGAACGCTGTTTCCGCCACGAAAATCGCGCTGGCTTGGGAGGGCTGGACGGGAGAGGCCACGCCTGTCAACTATACCATCTCCCGGGCGACATCCTTAGCGGGTCCGTTCACCAACGTCGTGACGGGAATCACCAGCACAACCTGGATGGACTCGCACTTGGTGCAAGATACTGCGTATTTCTACAGAGTCACCATGACCACGGCCCTGGGCACGAGCCCTGTCAGCCAGACCGTGAGTGCCACGCCGCTTGCATTTTCCGGCACGACCACGCTGGAAGCCAGCGCGGATGCCTTTGTGCGGGCGGGCAACGACGGCACAACCAACTTCGCCGCAACCAACTTCGGCACTTTGTCGACACTTGTCGTCAAAAATTCCGCCACTGCCATCACTCAACGGAAGTCATACGTTCGCTTCGATCTCACCGGTCAAGACATACACGTCACGCCGAACGCGTCACTGCAGTTCGCCGTCTCTAGTGCTTGGGTTGATGCGACGCCGTTGCAGGTCTATGGATTGAAAAATGCAGATGCAGGGGAATCCTGGGGTGAAAGTACCATCACATGGAACAATGCACCGGCCAACACCACAAGCTCAGGAGATGGACTCGTCAGCAGTCGGGTGACGCTGCTCGGCACGCTTGCCGTCACCGGAGCTCAGCCATTGGGACAAGTGCTGGAGCTGCGGTCCGCAGCTCTGGATGCCTTTCTTTTGGCGGATACCGACAACAAGGTGACATTTATTCTGACCCGCGCCAGCACCCTGGCCGGCAACTCCATCGTCGCCTCCAAGGAAGACACCACCTTCGCCGCTCCGGCACTGGAATTTGACAGAAGCGTGCCCGCCTTCATCGAGGTCAATGCCAGCACCCAGCGATACCAAGACCCCGCATCGCTGACTCATACCATTTCCACCTTCACCGTCCCCAGCGGCAGCTACCGCAAGCTGGTGCTGACCGCCAGTTGGGAACAAGGGAGTCCGGCGGGCATCAGCGCGACTTGGAACGGAAGCCAGAATTTCACGACGGCGGTGAAATCAGCATCCGGTAGAAACGCAGCCATCCTCTACCTCGACGATCCGACCCCGGGCACCGGCAACATCGTCGTGACTTTTTCTGCGACCACCCAGTCACGCGCCGGCGTGCTGAGCTTGGTGGGCGCCGCGCGTGGAGTCGCGAGAACTTCGACCTCCTCCGGCGTTTCCGGTAGCTTGATCGTCCCGGTCAATGAGTGCCTCGTGACTGGCGTTTACACGTCCAACGGGGTACCCACGATCACCGGTCCTTTCGCCAGCGCCCTCCATAACGGCGATTCGGGTTCGTCCGCTGGCAACGCGGGTTACCAGATCGTCCCAACAGCGGGCTCCGCCAATTACACCTGGACGGTCAATGCCCCTTCGGCCGACAACAACGCTCTCGCAGCCTTCGCGCCGGCGGCTGCCGCACCTGTCATCACCACCACCAATCCGGCGGACAATGCTACCGATGTGCCTGTCGCTGCCAACCTCATCGCAACCTTCAGCGAGCCCGTGGTAAAGGGAACCGGCACGATCACGCTCAAGAGAAGCTCCGACAACAGCACGGTCGAGAGCTTCAACATCGCCACTTCTCCCGCGCTCACCATCAGCGGACAAACCCTGACCATCAATCCGACTAACGACCTCAGTCCGGGAGTGAGTTATAATGTCCTGATCGACTCCACCGCGATCGTCGATAGTTCCGGCGGCCATGCCTTCGCTGGTATTTCCAGCATCACCGCATGGAACTTCACCACCGCACTCCCCACCTTCTCCAGTTGGATATCCAACCCCAGCTTCGGGCTTGCCGTTGCCGACCGAGATCTCTCCGACGATCCCGATGGCGATGGCATTCAAAACGGCGTGGAAAACTTCTTTGGCACCAACCCAAGTGCGTATACGCAAGGACTGATCGCGGGAAGCAAAAGCGGCAATACCTTCACCTTCACCCACCCGCAGAATGCAAGTCCTGCCAGCGACCTCACCTCAAACTACCGCTGGTCCACCGATTTCGCCACCTTTCAACTCAGCGGCGTGACCAGCGGCGGAACCACCGTGACCTTCACCACCCAGGCGAACACACCCTCCCCTGGTTTCACCCGCGTCACCGCCACGGCCACCGGCACGATTCCCGTCCGTCTTTTTGTCGATGTCAGAGTGACGGGACCTTGAGCGTTCATTCCAGTAATCACTCTTCCATCACATCATGTATCTCAAACATCTCTTCCTCACCCTGATCCTGCTCGGCATCGCCGCTGGTGCCGAGCGGCCTAACATTTTATTCATTGCCATCGATGACCTTCGCCCCGAACTCGGATGTTATGGTACCCCGCAGGTCAAGACGCCGCACATCGATAAACTCGCCGCCAGTGGCCTGCGCTTCGAGCTCGCCTATTGCCAAGTGCCGATCTGCATGGGATCGCGTGCCTCCCTGATGACCGGGATGCTTCCGACCTCGAAACGCTTTGTCGGCGACTGTCGCATGGACGTGGATGCTCCCACCGCCGCGACCTTGCCGGAAGTTTTTCGTAAGGCAGGCTACACCACTCTTTCTAACGGAAAAATCTATCACAATCAAGAAGACGCGGCGGATCGTAGCTGGAGCGAGGCTCCGTGGATGACTCGCGATAACATGCGCAGCCATGACCCGGAGACCACGCGTCGGCTTTCCAAATCCAAACAGCGCGGGCGCATCTACGAACTTCCCGATGTGGCCGACGATGCTTATCCCGATGGCGAGACCGCGCAAAAAACCATCAAGGATCTCCAGCGCCTCAAGCAAGAAGGAAAACCGTTTTTCCTCGCCTGCGGCTTCATCAAACCGCACATGCCCTTCTACGCGCCGAAAAAATACTGGGACCTCTACCCGCGCGATGCCATCCAACTCGCCCCCAATCGCCAACGCCCAGCCAAAGCACCCGACCAACTTGTAGGCAGCAGTGAATTCCGCAGCTATCACCTCGCGGACATGGATCCGAACTCGGATGAATTCCACCGCACTATGCGCCACGGCTACCTCGCCTGCACCAGCTATACCGACAAACTCACCGGCGATGTCCTCGCCGAACTCGATCGACTCGGCCTCGCGGAAAACACCATCGTCGTGCTCTGGGGCGACCACGGTTGGCACCTCGGCGAGCACAATTTCTGGGGCAAGCACAACACCATGCATCTCGCCATCCGCGTGCCACTCATCGTGAGAGTCCCCGGCAAAAAACCAGGCGTTTCCTTAAGCCTCGTCGAAACTACCGACCTCTTCCCCAGCCTTTGCGCGCTCGCTGGCATCGCCACACCCTCCACCGTGCAGGGCCGCGATTTCACCGCACTGCTCGATGACCCTAACAAAAAATTCCACGAAGCCGCCTACAGCCGTTTCCTCAATGCCGATGCCGTCATCACCGATCGCTTCAGCTACACTAGTTATGACAACGGGAAATCACAAATGCTCTACGATCTATCGAAAGATCCGCAGGAAAACAAAAACATCGCCGACGATCCCAATCATGCGGAAACCGTCGCCACGATGAAAAAACTGCTCAAGAAACGCATGGAGCAGGCGAAGAAATAGCAAGACTCATGAGCGCCGCAAATTCACTGCGCTTTTTTTTCCCTATGCCCGCTAGCTTGTGGCCCCTGAAAAAAAATTCCACGAAACCGCCTACAGCCGTATCCTCGATGCACGATGGGCGTATTTTTTTACACCCATCCTGAGAGTCATACAGGCAATTCATTCTTGATTCTTTCTTTTCCGATCTTTAACATCC
>CAIRGO010000103.1 GCA_903878115.1 Akkermansiaceae bacterium
TAGCACCAAGAAATGCCAGACTCTTGGTCAAGTCGGACATGTAAACAGTGAAAAATCTGTTACCAGTTAGCGTCGCTGGACCGGTAAAAATCAAGCTCTTTTCCGAAGCAATTGCTGGCACAGTAAGATCACCTGCGAGACTAATCACGTTCTTAATCGTAGTATCAGCGGCGGTAGTGGATCGAATGCTACCCGTGCCATGGATCGCCGCTGTAGTTCCCGCGCCAAAGGGGCCATCAGTCGGATTGCCGTCCGCTCCAGTAGAGCTAGTCGAAATAACGTGAGTTACATTTGCTCCCAATGTGAAACCACCCGTGTAATTACTGGCACCAGAAATCGTAAATCCGCCTGAACTGGCAGACGTTGTAGCCACCTTCCCATCGCCTGTGATAATGCCGTTAGCAATAATACCACCGCTGTTTTCAGTATGCAACGTAATGGTTTTGCCGCTTGCCACACTGGCTCCTCCTGCAAAAACAGTGACGCTCGCTACGCCTGCCAAATTGGAAATCGTTAGATTATCGTTGGCAGTGATCGGACCACTAAAGCTTGTAGCATGAGAGGTATTGGTGAGGGTGTTGGTGCCAATACTGCCCGCAGTGACCGTGATCGGATTTGTGAGCGTCATGACACCGTTCGTCTGCACTGTCGCATTTGTCGCCGCACCAGTGTTAATATTAATGGTTCCTGTTCCAGCCGCAGCGGCATTGTTTAAGATCACTGTGTCATTAGCCACCGTAAGTCCACCAGAAAAGGAACTATTTACACCGCTAAAAGTCAGAGTTCCAACCCCATTTTTCGTGAGGTTGCCAGATCCGCTGACGAGTCCAGCGATGCTCACGGAGAAGCTGTTGCTATCAATAGATCCATTGCTAGTCATCATTACCCCACGCGTTACCGGAGAAGTGATGCCACCCAATGCTTGCAAGCTACCACCATTAAAAAATAAGGCGTTGCTCGTTCCTCCATTGCCAAGCGAGGCACTCTCACCGGCACCCAGAATGCCAGCGGCAAGCGTGGTGCTACCAGAATAGGTGTTCACACCAGATAGTGCAAGAGTTCCCGCATCGGCCTTGGTCAGACCAAAGGCTCCGGAAACAATGCCACTAACGGCGAGGGTCTTACCACTAGCGACATTCCACGTCTGACTCGCGGCCATAGAAATATTGGCACTGATGGAATTGATGGCGTTGGCAAAGGAAGTAACGGAAATGGCGCTGCCAGGAGTCACCGTGGCGAGCGCGGCCGTCGTCGAGGCCGCAGTGCCCGAAGCGCTATTAAGAGTAATGTTATTACTGCCGCCGACGATAACTGCTGCACTGTCGTTGAAGGTAATGCTGCCCAAGTTCATGTCCGCACCCGTTGTCACGTTGGATTGCTCCGCTGCACCCGTCGCACCGAAGATCACATTGACGGTGCTGCCGTTGGGAACTACGCCACCTGCTAACGTGCCATCAGCAGCGGAGGCCCAGTTGCTGGACGTGCCACTTGATAGCGCCATGGCACCAAGAGCACCCGTGACTTGCCCGCCTAACCAATAGGCATTAGTGAGCGACGACGCCGTAGCGTAATTGCCTATGGTCACTGCCGTATCGCTCTGGGTGAGCGTAGCAGTGTAGTCGATGTTATTGGCGAGAAAATATTTGGTGCCTCCTGCCGTTTCTAAGCCAGAACCAGCACTGAGCATGGTGAGACCTGAACCAGTCGGAGTGCCGATAGGATTGATTCTGATGCCAACGTTGCCAGTAGTTGTAGCAGCAGCGGTAGAAGTGAGTTTGTCAACAATCCCGTCACTGCTCCAATCAAAGGTCAAGAGCGCGCCCGTGGCGAGATTCAACGCAGCAGCAGTTGTGTCTCTAACTGTGCCATCGGCAAGGCTGAAATTTCCGCCTGCGTTCACGGTCAGGGTGCCAGTGGTGGGCATGTTGAAAGCACCGCTTAACAACAGAGTGCCAGCGTTGACATTAGTACCACCGGTATAAGTGTTATTGTTTGACAAAATCTGTGTGCCAGCACCGGTTTTCGTAACGGCCATAGCGCCGTTAGCGATGACTCCGGAGTATGTGTAGATATTTCCGCTTTGTGGATTGAGATTCAGCGTAGTCATATTGGTCAGACCCGTAGTGACCACCGATGCCAGAGCCTTGCTGCCGATGAGACCACCGAAAGTGTATATGCCCGCTCCGTTGTTGAGGTTCACCGTGCCCGAGCCGGAGGTGTCCACGGGACTATTTTGTAAAGCAAGTTTGTTGTCGATTCGGATCACCCCGATGTTGCTCAGAGTCGCACCTGAATAGGTATTCGCGCCGGAGAGGATAAGAGAACCCAGAAGACTGCTGCCCGATCTCGTAACGCCGCCATTCTGAATTACGGAGCTGATGGTAAGATTGGAGGTGGCATTGTTGCTACCGACGATGCAGAAGTTTTGTGTGGCCCCATTGAGGTCCAAGAAAGAGGCAGCAATGGCAGCGCCGCCATTGTTATGACCGTCAGCTGTGACGCCTGCGGTGAGGGTAAGCGTACTACCACTTCCAGAAACTGTCCCAGCGGAGCCTCCGTTGTTGCTACCTAGTAAAAGAAGTCCCACAGTCTGATTGAACCCATTCAGATCCAAGGTGTTGACACCTTGTCCGTCCACCATCACGGGAATATTGATGGGCAATGCATTGGTCAATCCCAGTCTCATGACTGCGCCCGCAGCACCACCGTTTGCCGTGCTATTCGATACACGAACGCTGGTAGTATTGGTTTGTGCGACGTTAATGAGCATGGTTCCAACATAAACTGCTGTCTCACCGGTGAAGGTGTTGTTTGCATTCAAGGTCAGGGTGCCCGATCCAAGTTTGGTAAGATTGCTACTGGAACCGGAACCAATCGCTGACGCAAATGTGACATTGTTGCCGTTTATGTCGAGGTTGGCATTACCGCTATTCACCATCACCAAACGCGACGAAATGTCTTGGGTATTACCAGCGGCCCATTGAAGTCTGCCGAAGCTAGTACTGGCATTAATACCGCCATTGATTAAAATGTTCCCCGAAGTGCCCAGTGCGCCATTGACGAAAGTCAAGATACCAGCGTTGACGACAGTACCGCCGGTGTAATTGCTGGAAGTGGAATTGAGTGTAAGCGCGCTTAACCCGCTTTTGACCAAAGTCACTGCTCCCCCGTTGTCGTTGATCGGAGCATTGACGGTGATCGTGCTGCTGCCAGAAGTTAATAACAACTGACCGCCTCCTGAAGCCGTAGTAAGCGCGCCACTGCCGCTCACAGTTAGCAGACCCGATCCGCCATTCAGCAAACCAATTGTTTCCAAACTGTTCGATCCGAGAGCCAAGGTCTGAGCAGCGCCTGTTGCGCGGAGGGCGGCGATCGTCCGTGTGCCCGTGAGTGTTGTTCCTCCAGTCATAGTAAACGCGTTCGTGGAAGTCGTCCAACTGTCCTCCGATGTAGCTGCAATGCTAGCTGGGAAAATATAATTTGCATTGTATGTCGCGTAGTCGGTCTGAGCAGAAGCTGTCGTGCCGGTAGTGGCCCAGGCACCGACGATCTGACCTGCGGTGGTTGTGCCTGCACTCGTGACAACATACATGTTCTTATTTCCAGACGCCTGCGGTCCGGTGGTGTTCGCCGCGAACGTGACGACCGAGGCGTTAGCGGCACCCGTGCGGGTCAGACCACTGAGAGTCAACGTCTGACTGCCCGTGCTAACCTGATTGGTAGCTTCCACAAAATTCAATTGCCCAAAGGTGATAGCTACCGAACCAAGCGTTTCAGTGTATACGTTGGCACCAGAGGTATTGGTATAGGTGATCGTGCTGCCGTTAGAGATGATGCCAGCACTATCGTTCACGCGTTCGACTTGAGCGGTGTTAGTAAGGGTTAGCGGAGTACCATTGAGCGTGATCCCGCTAGTAGTGTTGATGGTGCCAGTGCTGCTGAGCGCAACTCCCCCAAGACCTCTAAAGATACTCGCACCGATATAGGTGCTTGTACCAGTCAGAATCAAAGGCCCATCACCGACCTTGGTCAAGCTGGTAGCCGCACCGCTGATGCCGCTGTTGATGGTGGTATTACCGAAGGTTCTGGCATTGATCGTCGTAGTATCCGCTAAGTTAATAGTGTTGGTATTGAGAGTAATGCCCGTGCCTGCCACGAAGGTGAGGTTGCCAGCAGCCACCGCGCCGCTCACCGTAACTGTACCAGAGGGGATCCATGAGGCGCTGCCGAAGAAAAGGTTGTCTGAAGTAGAAGTGGTAATGCTTCCAATGGCCGTGGCACCGGTACTGTCGGTGGTCCAACCAGCGGTTGGCCCCGGAGTTGGTGCGGCCCAAGTGCTGGCAGTCGTGCCAAATCCAATGGTGGCGCCGTTAGTATCCCAGAAATAATCAACTGCGGAAGCAGATGGGGATGCGAGCAATGCGGCAATCGCGGATGCAAGAGGGAAGGCGAGGCGGGAGATTGGTTTTGATTTCATATTCTAGTTTTACTTTTTAATTCTGGAAATAAGTACGCTGGTTATCTTACTAAGAAACTGGTTTATTGATGGGA
>CAIRGO010000104.1 GCA_903878115.1 Akkermansiaceae bacterium
GATAAATCAAACCGTTCTGCTTGCTGGTTTTTGAGTAAACCAAAATCTGTGAAGCCTCAGGAACATTCAGCGCGGCCAGCACGGAACGCATGCGCTCCAGTGGTGTTTTCCCCTTCCAACTGCTCGGATCTTTCGACCACTTTTCGATGATGCTCGATAAACGATCCGTGGCAAGAGTGTCCGAGTATTTTACTGGTGGTAAATCCCACGAATCCACCTGTGCCCGCAACGGCAAGATGCATAGTAAGACGGCCAATAAAGGAAACTTCATGCACATACTTACGAAATTTTTGTTCAAAGTTATCAGCATATCTTGCGGAATCATGAGCAAAATTCATCAATGATGGATAAAATAGTTACCGTATTGCACTCAAGGTGAATCTTGCAACTGTCTCATCAAATTGATAACGTCTCCTCACACTTATGCCGATTCATCCATTTCTCGAACATCATCCCGTGATTCACGATAGCTGCTACATTGCGCCGAGCGCGGATGTGATTGGACGCGTCACCATGCACGAACTCAGCAGCGTTTGGTTCAATGCCACGCTGCGCGGCGACATCAATGACATCGTCATTGGCCCGCGCTCTAATGTGCAAGACAATGCCGTCATTCATCTAGCCGATGACTACGGTTGCTACATTGGCGAACTCGTCACCGTAGGTCACTCAGCGATTCTCCACGCCTGCACAGTAAAAGACGAAGTGCTCATCGGCATGGGCGCGATCGTCTTGGATGGTGCCGTCATCGGAGAGCGATCAATTGTCGGTGCTGGCGCACTTGTTACCGGAGGCACCATCATCCCGCCCGGCTCATTGGTGCTCGGATCACCTGCCAAAGTGGTGAAAACTCTTTCGTTAGAGGAACAAGCCAAAATCAAAAATTGGGCAGAAAAATACGTCCGCGGATCACGACTGTATTTGCCAAAGGATCATTGAGAGAGACATAAGACGTAAGAGTGGAAAGTGAGCAGTGAGCAGGAAAAATACAATTCATTAAAAAATCCTGCGCCCGCTTTGGAACTGGTGACTGCTTGGGCTTTGAAGCGGACTGAAGTCCGCGCTCCTTTGATGAAAAAAATTCTTTCTTTCTCTAGACTTTGCGTCTTTGCGATCTTTGCGGTTAATCAAACTGAATCCAGCAGATTTCAATAAGACTATCAGCTCACGACAAAATTTTCCCACCCGCTACCTCGAATTGTTTTAAGGCAAGGTAGCTTTCATCTTCCTGCAACCAGTCCAGACTCGTTGTAGTAATCCATTTTTGTGCATGTTCTGGCAACGATCTCATGAGAGAATTTCGACGCACACGATCCAGTTCACCAAAAATATCGTCCAACAAATAAATCGGCAGTCGTCCAGTGCGCTGCTCTAACATTTTTCCCTGCGCCAATTTTAATGCCAGCGCGGTGGTACGTTGCTGCCCTTCACTGGCAAACTCCGCAGCATCCAGACCATTGAGCTGAAGTTGCAAATCATCCCGATGCGGCCCCACCACGCATTGCCGGGTGCGACGCTCCCGCTCATGCGCCATGGTAAGGCTGGCGCGCATGGTGAGACTTCCCGCTGGTCGATATTCGATTTTTAGCGATTCATCAGCATGACTCACAGTGCGCTGCGCTTCAGCAGCGAACCCTTGAAGGATCTCAACCATGCTCACCCGCAACTGCGCGATTGCCTCGCCGCTGATGATCATGATTTCTTCGATGGCTGCGATCTGCTTTTCATCGGGATAGCGCTCTTTCAACAAAACACTTTTCATCTTCACCGCCCGCCGATAGCGCGACCAATGACGGCGATATTCTGGATCCCACTGCGCCCCCATGAAGTCGAGATAACGTCGCCGTATTTCTCCGCTGCCACGGATCAATTCCAGATCCTCATTGCCCATCCACACCACCAATCCACTGTCCGCAAGATAGTCTGAGCTCCCTGCCCGCACTTCTTCATCCACCTCTAACAAAATTCCCGATGCTCCATACACCACCTTGCGTTTGCTTTGAGACATTTCTCCCACCACTCCCCATTGTGAGGAGTTCACTTGAATCATCGACGCCATCTTATGCGTCCGTGGTGATTGCAAACGCATCAACAAACACACCGCCTCAAGGATGGAAGTTTTCCCCTGTGCATTCTGCCCCACAAAGATTCCTCCCGTAGTAGGCATCTCTAGATCAAGCTCCGTCCAACAGCGGAAATTCACAGCACGCAGGGTGTTCACCATCGCGCAGGATGGTTACCCTGTCTCATCTGACACAGCAAGAAAAACCTCATCAACCTCGATTCCCCGCGAAGAACTTCAAAAATGGGCCGTTATATCAGCCTCGAAAATCCATGCCAAAAATCTGTGATTCACTTTGCTGACATGGCAATCGCGTGAGGCAAACCCTTTTTACGCGACGCACGATTCGGAAAAATCTGCTTTCCATAACAGTAAAAATCCTGCTTGATAGCCTCGTGACCTTAAGTGATATATCCCCGAGGAAGCATAATTATAATACTGTTTTATAAAAAAGAGAAACTATGACAAATCAGCAATGCAGATTGATTGCTGCGGCAATAATGATTTTGGCGGGCGGAGTGACCTTGTCACTCGGCCTGATATCCAGAACCAAGGATTTTTACGATTCCGATGGCGAGTCGGCTGGAACGATCATCTTGCTCGTCGGTGCTATTATGTTTCTCAGAGACTACATCAAATCTCTTCAAGACGATGAGAAGAACTGAATCGAACAAGCCGGCACATCCAACGGCGGGTAACGCTCCAATTTGAATTCGGGCTTCCCTCCCCGCAGAGGATGAGCTAGCCACAGCAAAAAACTAATCTCCTTACTAAAACGGCTCACATCACTTTGAGATCGGCGCCAAGTCATAGACGCGGACGTAATCAATGAGGCAGCTATCGGGGAGTTTTGCAGCGTTGATGTCACCAGCCCAGGTGCCGACTTCGTTGCTGAGAATGATGTATTGTGGCACTTGCGATACGCCGCCGGCCTTGGAGCGCCAGACTTCTTTGCCATCATAATAATACACATATTCCTTTTCACTCCATGCCACGGCGTAGGTGTGAAAACCAGTGAGAAACGATTTGTCATTCACTTTCGAGCCCACGACTTTGTGATGCTCTCCGTAACCATCCCAGTGCAATGCCATATTCAGCTCACCGGTGCGTTTGGGAAACTCGATCACATCGATCTCAGTACCATCTCGTCCTTCGTCGCCAACTTTGCCAACAGTATCAGAATGAATCCAAAATGCTGACCAAAACCCTGGCTGTGTCGGCATTTTCATGCGCGCTACCCAGAAGCCTTGCTTGTGCTGAAATTTCCCCTTGGTGTTGACCGCACCAGTTCCAAACTTGCCATCAGCTTCTTTGGTGGTGGAGAGTTGCAAGTTCCCCTTGCCATCGAGCGTTACACATTTTTTCATCCACCAACCACCTTTGCGAACGCTGTCGCCTAGCATGCTCCATTTGGTTTCATCTAAAACCTTTTCCGTGAATTCATCTTGCCAGACCAAGGACCAGTGCTTGCCCTCATCTGCAGGGGGAAGTTTTTCTTTAGATTCATCCCCAGCGAATGAAAGAAGAGGAAAAAGAAAAATGGATAGAATAAGTTTCACAGAATTTTTGTATTAGCGTAAAAATGTTAGAAATCACACGAGCCAGGCGTGCGTGCGAAGGGAATCACATCGCGGATGTTATTCATGCCTGTGGCAAACATTAACATCCGCTCGAAGCCCATGCCAAAACCTGCATGTGGCACGCTGCCATACTTGCGCAGATCCACATACCACCAGTAGTCCTCGGGCGATAGATGATGGCGTTTCATGTTTTCTAACAGAATATCAAGTCGCTCTTCCCGTTGACTACCGCCAACGATTTCACCAATACCGGGAACCAGCACATCCATCGCGGTCACGGTTTTTCCATCGTCATTCAAACGCATATAAAATGGTTTGATCTCTTTCGGGTAGTTATAAACGGTCGTCGGTTTTTTGAAATACTGCTCGGTCAACCAACGCTCGTGCTCGCTTTGCAAATTGAGCCCATAAGCAACGGGGTATTGAAATGATTGACCGCTTTTGAGGAGAAGCTCTACTGCTGCTGTATAAGTGATGCGTTCAAACGGTCGTTCTGCGACGAATTCCAATCGCTCACGTAGGGTTTTATCGACAAATTTTTCAAACACTAACAAGTCCCCTTCGCTCTTCTCCAAGGCATGTCGCACCAAGTGCTTCACCAATGCCTCGGCGAGATCCATGTCGCCCTGCAAATCGCAGAACGCCACCTCGGGCTCGATCATCCAAAACTCCGCTGCGTGGCGCGTGGTGTTAGAATTCTCAGCACGAAACGTAGGACCAAAGGTATAAATGTTAGAAAGCGCACAAGCGAAGGTCTCGCCCTCGAGCTGCCCACTCACGGTGAGGAATGATTTTTTGCCAAAGAAATCTTCGGCGTCTTTCGCAGCCTTTTCTGGTGGCAATGTCGTGACGCGAAACATTTCTCCTGCACCTTCACAATCACTAGCGGTGAGAATCGGCGTGTGCACGTAGGTGAAATCGCGATCTTGGAAAAATTGATGGACGGCATAGGCCATGCGGCTTCTCATGCGAAACACTGCGCCGTGAAGATTGGTACGTGGACGAAGATGGGAAATGGTGCGCAAAAATTCCAAGCTATGTCCTTTTTTCTGCAAGGGATAATCAGCAGGAGCCTCACCGATCAAGCGAATCTGTGTGGCGTGCATTTCCCATTTTTGACCTTGGCCTAGCGAGGCCACCAAGCGACCAGTAATTTCTACGGAAGCTCCGGTGTGCATCCGTTCTACATCGCCGTAGCCGGGAATGTCGGCATCCGCTACGACTTGTAAATTGGCAAGGCAGGAACCATCATTGATTTCCAAAAAGGAAAACGTCTTCGAATCACGGCGTGTGCGCACCCACCCTGCGATGGTGACACAGGCTCGCTCGGATTCACTGATAACGACACGTTTGATGAGTTCTCGCATGCGCATGATGTAGCGATTCACTCGGGGCTTGTCAAACGCACGAATGTTCTCGATTGGGAAATTCGATAAAAAAAGCAGATGCAATTTTTCGTTTTTGCGCTAGGTTCGTTCGCCCTGCAACGTATTCCATCCATGTTGAAAAAACTTTTACCACCATTTCTGATTCTTGCCTTCGGGGCAGGAGCATGGTGGTATTTGGCAAAGCCAGTGGAAAAACCACAACCACGGATCATGCCAGAGCAACTGATCAAAACGGAAGTGTTAGAATTGCAACCCGTGGATCATCAAGTGATCATTGATAGCCAAGGCACCGTGCGCGCGCATTATGTCACGACGATCACACCACAAGTTGCGGGCGTTCTGCGAATGATTCATTCTTGTTTTGAAGATGGCGCGTTTTTTGAAAAAGACCAAATACTTGCAGAACTAGATCCCGCTGATTTCCAAGCAGCACTGGCATCCGCAGAAGCGCGATTGGCCCGGGCAGAGGCCGCATTATCTCAAGAAAATGCCCGCGCTAAGCAAGCGCGACTCAACTGGGAGGACATCGGCTATGAGGAAGATCCTTCCGAATTGGTGCTCCGCGTGCCGCAACTCAAAGAAGCAGAGGCTACCGTCAAGTCGGCCAAAGCAGATCTCGATCAAGCACAGCGCAATCTCGAACGCACAAAAATCCGCGCTCCTTTCGCTGGTCGGGTCAAGGGACGCACCGTTGGACAGGGCCAAGCCGTTGGTCCTAGCACTGCCTTAGGTGAAGTTTTCGCTTCTGATTATGCTGAAATCCGCCTGCCGATCTCGCCGCAACAACTAGGCTTTGTCAATTTGCCATCCCTCGAAAACGATCCCCCCGTGCCAGTAACCTTGACGGATGCCATTGGAGTAGAGAATCCAGCTTCCTGGAAAGCCCAAATCGTCCGCACCGAGGGAACCCTCGATGAAGCGACGAAAGAACTGTTTGTCATCGCCCGCATTGATGACCCATTTGGTCGCATTAGTAAAACTGCTCCCCTCCGTATCGGTCAACCCGTGCGCGCTAGGATTGAAGGAAAAATTTTACAAAAAGTTTTTGTGCTCCCTCGATCGTCACTTCGCGGTGTCAATCGTGTCTATTTCGTCACACAAAATCCATCAATGATTGAGAAGCGAGAAATCCTACCGATCTGGTCAACAACTACGGAATTAATAGTTCGCGACGGCATTTCGGCGGGCGAAAAATTATCCATTTCTCGTCTCCCCTACGCCCCGGATGGCGCCAAAGTGGAGATTATTGCCCCCGCGATCGAGTCGGCATCAGACAAAGCATCTACAGTTGTGCTTCCTAATTCTTAGCCGTTTTTTATTGATACATCAATGAACTCTCGGTTGCGTGACTTTTCCCGACTAGGTAAAAAGCAGATGCTTTAAAAAATATCAACAAAAGTTAAATTTTTACTTGTCATAGGTATTAATTTTACTAAAATAGATGGCATGAAGACACCCACACTTCTCATAGGCCTCACGCTGTTGCTCACTTCCAGTTTTTTGGGAGCTACTACCCATGTAGTAAAATCTGGCGATAACATGTATCGCATCGCGCTTGCACACAAGGTCTCGCTGACCGCGTTACAAGCCGCTAATCCTGGCCTCAATGCTTCCTCTCTGAGCATTGGCCAACAAGTGAATATCCCTGGATCGACCACCAAGGCAAAAACTACGACTACTACTAAGGCAGTGGCACATCCTGTTGCGACTACTGGATCCTATACTATTGTCGCTGGAGATTCCTTGGCGAAAATTGCACGCAACAATGGTATTAGTATTGCAGCCTTGCAATCTGCAAACCCGAAAATCAATGCAAACGCATTGCAAATCGGCCAACGCATCAATCTTACTGGATCGGGCACCGCGATCGCGAAACAATCTGCTCCTGCGACGACTAAAGCCAGCACAAAACCAGCAAGTGTCAGCCAACCAGTGGAGCAAGAAAAAGCACCATTGGCCAACGTATCACTTCCTGTTGAAGAACATACCGTGCCCATGCCAGTCACAGAAAAATCTACGACGCTTAGTTCTGTAGCGAACGCGCAAGCAAGCACTGAGAAAATTGATATTACGACAGCTGTCACCGGAGCTACGTTAGGAAATACTCCGACTCAGAACATTGCCAATCAGCAATCACTTACAGAAAAAGCTGAGGTAACAGAAAAAACGGCTGCGATTAACAACTACCGCTTAATCAAATTAACACGTGAGCAAACGCTTGCCGCTGTGGCTACCGAGTACGGCTCTACCCCTGAAAAACTTATTGCACTCAACGGCTGGAGCATCAGCCCGCAAACCCTTCTTGCCGTGGATTCTGAGCTCTACGTTCCCGCCCAGCCATAAGTGGATAACATCTCTATCAAACCACGGTAATTTATGCCCGTCTGGAGTCATCCCCTCCAGGCGGGACTTTTGTTAGAAAGTAGCTTCGACTTTAGTCGAATCAAATTTGCTTCGCTAGCTACAGTAAGAATGCGACTGAAGTCGCAACTACTTTTTAGACTATACACCGCTCACGCAAATGATCCATACTCATGCAGTGAACGAGCAGGAAAAACCAACACATGATCGTAAGTGGCTACCATTTTTATTGATCGTGGCGGCAAGTGCGTTGGCACATTTGTGGTGCCTGCGATCGCAATTTTATCTCGATGATCTGTGGCAAATTCGCGATAACGATTACATCAGAGAAACGAGACTAGGTGAAAGTTTTATGCTGAGTTGGTTTTATCTGTCCTTGATCGCTCAGGTAAAAATATTCGGCATGTCTTCAGTCGGAATTCATGCGGTGAATTGGTTATTACACACCGCCATTGCGTTGGTGATCTATTTTTCGGCGCGCGATTATTTGCGGAGTTCTGCTTACAAACAAGCCGCCCTGTTCGGCGCATTATTGTTTGCAGTGCATCCGCTAGGGAGTGAAATTCCGAATTATGCACGAGCGCAAGATTTGGCTTGGGTCACGTTGTTTTCGTTACTTACGGCATGGATGTTTTTCCGATTTCAGCATCAGAAAAATTGGCGCTATTTGATATTTTCGCTTCTTTGCATCATGGGGGCTACTTGTTCGAAAGGTCCGGGATTATTTCACGCATTGATGATGGTGGGAGTGGTAGGTGTGGCAATGATGTCGGCACAGTATGCGACATTTCTGCATCGTCATCGTCGTCGCATCTGGATCATAGTGGGTATGATCACGGTGATTTTTGCGATCACGTTTCCCATCAATCCGTGGCTGAAGTTAACCTGGGATTGGTCTTCACCACGTTTCGTCGGCCACGCCTTCACCGTGGCGCGAGTGTTCTGGGAATTTACGTGGCGGGGATTTGTGCCGATACACTTATCCGCCGATCACCACATCGCGGAAACACTCGTGCGACCGGGACAAGGATGGTGGGGCATTGCCGACGTAAACGCATGGGTGAGCATGCTGGGAATGTTATTATTCGCTGCTGTTTCTTTGTTGCTATGGTGGCGTCGATCGACACGAATTTTTGGGATGTGTTTGCTATTGTATGTGGGCTCGATGCTGCTGCGCTTTTTGTATTTTGTTCCCGAATACATGCCAGAATATCGGATCTACCCGGGACTTCCTTGGTTCTGTCTTGCCCTTGCGATCGCGCTTGCGGTCACATGGCGCTGGCTCACAGCCGCGAAGGGTTGGCTGCCTGCATCGATCATCATTTTATCTTTGTCATTCCTCTCCGCAAAACGCTCCTTCCAATGGCACGATCTTCACGTATTGATGGCCGATGTGTTAGAGCAATACCCGGGCCAAATGCGCGCCATTTGGGTCATGCAACGTCATGATATCGATGCCGGAAACTGGCAGGCGGTGATTGATCGGCACGAAAAAATTTATCCCAAAGTAAGGGAAAGATTTTTTTCTGAACTGCGCGCCGTGGGGCCGATTCGAGAATTACCCACGGGACATTTTGCATTAGAAGAAGTTGGCTGCACGGGGATTTATGCACGTGCGGTCGCCCACCAAAAAGGTCCTGTGGCGGGGTTGCTGGTCATCAATGATCTAGAAAAATACATGCAGGCATTGCGTCTCGACCCAATCGATCACTTGCAGCATTGGAATTTGTTCGCTCACATGAAAGGCTTAGTACTCGAAGCCGGGGGCGACAATGCAGGGGCGGCCGACTGGCTCGAACGCGGCGGTGCTGTTCATGATGGCAAGCTCGACTTGGAGCGAGTGCGCGCAAAAATGCACTAGTTTTTCTATTTTCAAAAAAACTTGAAAATAATTGAACGTCCTACTTGCTAAGTTAGTCACTTTGTGAAATATTTCACAAGCTCTTTGACCACTATGCCAGCCATCACTTCTAAGACAGTCCGCAGCAATGATTTTCCGTTCGAACTGGTGCGCCCACATCTGGAATTGGTAGAAGTCGCCATCCGCGAGCAGGTTCGAGCCTTTGACCCGATGGTGGAACCTTACGTTTCTTACGTGTGCAATACTTCCGGCAAACGTATCAGACCGGCGTTGGCGGTACTTACAGGTGGAGCTCTGGGCGAAGCGAACGAAAATCATCGCAAAATCGGAGTGATTTTAGAACTGATTCACATGGCGACATTGGTGCACGATGACATCATCGATGGTGCCACCACGCGCCGTATGGTGCCGACCTCGAATGCGAAGTGGGGTGCTGGTTTATCTGTTTTGCTAGGCGATGCGTTGTTCTCTCATGCGCTGACTTTAGCGACGGATTTTAACTCGATCGATATTTGCAGAAAAGTAGGCCATGCCGCGCGAGAAGTCTGCCAGGGTGAGATCATGCAAACGCAGCGTCGATTTGACCTTACACTAACGAAGGCCGAGTATTTCCGAATCATGGAGATGAAAACGGGCGCACTGTTTGCGGCTGCGACCAGTTTGTCTGCAAAGCTTTCGGGAGCATCGAGCGAAGTGGAACAACGCATGTATGATTATGGCTTGCGGCTTGGTGCGGTTTATCAGATTTATGATGACTGCCTAGATCTTGTCGGAGTGGAAGAAACCGTGGGAAAAACTCTCCGCACGGATTTGGAAAAAGGAAAACTCACCTTACCGATTCTAAATTTGTTAGAGTCCGCCAGTGATTCACAACGCATGAAACTCACCGCGCGTATCATCAATCAGCAGCCTCTCGATTTACCTGTGCTGGTGGGGATTGCCGAATACGAAGGCGCGGTGGAAAGCGCGATCGATACAGCGAAAGAATTGCTCGGTCAGTGCTACGATGATCTAACGGTTCTACCCGATAACGAGTGCTCGCAAGCGCTTCATCAAATCGCTCGTTTCCTAGACGGATTGTTAGAAAAATGTCGCCGCTGATGCGCGATAAAGCCTGATGGAAGAAGAGAAAATTTCAGTAGCGGATGAAAATCGCAGTGCCGCGAAAGCCACCGGCAAAATTGGAATTGCGGTAATGCTGAGCCGCGTGCTTGGATTGATTCGTGATGTGTTCATGCTGCAATTGTATGGCACCAGCATCCTCGCCGAGTGTTTTAATTTGGCGTTTCGAATTCCAAATTTATTGCGTGATTTGTTTGCGGAAGGCGCCCTATCACAGGCATTTGTTACCGTTTTTTCAAAGAAAATGAAAGTAGAAGGCGATGATTCCGCGTGGAAGCTCGCCAATCGTGTATTGTCACTTTTCGCAGTGGTGATGAGCGTAGTGACGCTATTGGGAATTTTGCTAAGCCCCTATGTAGTTGATCTGATGTTGCTATTCGCGAGTAAATCCTACGGAACTGATCAACGCAATTTGATTGTATTTCTCACGCGGGTGATGTTTCCGTTTATTCTAATCATCAGTCTATCAGCACTAGTGATGGGGATGCTCAATGCAAAAAATGTCTTTGGCGTGCCCGCGCTAGCATCGTGTTTTTTCAATCTCGGATGCATCATTGGTGGCGGCGTGATCGGAAAATTGTTAGATCCTGATTGGGGTGAAAAAAGTTTGTTAGGCATCAGCATCGGCGTCTTGGTTGGCGGCATGGGGCAATTACTTGTGCAGTTCCCCGCCCTACGCAAAGCGGGATTCCGCTTTCACTGGGATGCCACATGGGCCGATCCTGGAGTAAAAAAAATTCTTGCGCTGATGGTGCCCGCCGCGATTGCGGCTAGCGCAGTGCAAGTCAATGTGATGGTGAACTCGATGTTCGCCACCAGCACCGAAGAAGGCAGTGTGACGGCGCTCAGCTATGCATTTCGCTTGATGCAATTGCCACTAGGAATGTTTGGCGTAGCCGTAGCAACGATCACCCTGCCTGCATTATCACGTGCTGCGGCAGGAGGAATAACACCGGATTTTTCACGAATGCTAACTCGCGGCATGAACATGGTGGCGATCTTATTGCTGCCGTGTTGTGTGGGACTATCATTACTCGCGGTGCCATTGATCGCAGTGATTTTTCACCGATCACCGCAAGATCATAGCACCTTGATGATCGCAGGAGCTTTGCAATGCTATGCTTATGGACTACTTTTTTACAGTTGGATCAAAATCGTGCAGCCTGCTTTTTACGCCATCGATAAACGCTGGATTCCGATGATGGTGAGCTTTGTTGCGATGGGATTGAATTTTCTGTTCAACTGGTATTTTGTTAGTCAGTTAGGCTGGGGCTATCGCTCGCTGGCCGTCACGACCAGTCTGATTGCCGTGATTAATTTCACGTTTCTCTATGGATTTCTGCGCAAACACGTCGGCACATTAGGCATGGGCGGTGTTGTTAATACGCTTTGGCGTTGCCTGATCGCGGTGGGAGTGATGGGCGAACTTTGTTGGTTGGCCAATCGTTATGTCCTAGCAAATTTACAGGATCACATGATCTTAGTCCGCTGGTTATTAGTCATGGGCGTGATCGCTATTGTCGCTGCGGTGTATTTTTTCCTCTGTTATATTTTGGGAGTGAGTGAAGCGCGCGATTGCCTCGGCATGATTCTACGCCGAGTTCCAGGATTGAAAAGATTTGCGCCGAGATCGGGGAAATGATTCACTCAAGCCATGAGAGCAAGATTAACCAAAGAATTTCGTTTTGAAGCTGCGCATACTCTGCCGAGTTTGCCGGAAGGTCATAAGTGCCGACGCATGCACGGGCACAGTTTCAAAATTGCCATCACTGTGGAAGGAGTCGTCGATGAATCCATTGGCTGGATCTACGATCACAAGTGCATTTCAGAAGCGATGAATCCGTTGTTGGAATTGTTAGACCACGGTTATCTCAACGACATTGAAGGACTAGAAAGCCCTACGATCGAAAAAATGTGCGCGTGGTTTTGGAGAAAAATCGAGTCCCAACTCCCCGGCTTATTCGAGATAACGATCTACGAAACTCCCACCGCGAGCTGCTCTTTCCGCGGCGAGTTCTGAAATTTTACTGCTCCTTTAACTCCTTGGTATGCTCAGTAAAGAGCTTCATCAACATGTCGGAAGTCAGTAACGAAGGAGTAATGATCAAATCTTCATCAGGAGCATAGAGCACGTTCACAGGAATGGCGGTGCGACCTAACTCTTCTAACTTCGCTTCAATCGCCGGATCTGGTTTTGTTTTGTCGGCACGTAGCGCCACTACGCCGCGCTCTTTCATCAGTGCTACCACTTCATCACTATACGCATTGTGCTTGTTCACTTGGCAGGTGGCGCACCATTTGGCGGTGAAATCCACATAGACTGGTTTCCCTTCTGCTAATAGTTCATCGACCCGTTCCTGCGACCAGGTCTGCCACTCGATGCCTTTTTTGATGCTACCACTATAGAACACTCCCGCAGCAGCGATCAGCAATGCCATGACCGTGGCGGTGATGCGAGTTCTCCGCGATTTGGTAAATGTATTCCATCTGCCATAAATCCAGCAACCAAGCGCAACCATCGTCAGTCCGATCACTGGATTGAGCATGTTGTCAAAATCAATGATCGCAGTGTAAACCCACAACAAATATCCTGCGGTGGCAAAAAGTAAAAACGACATGCCTTGCTTGAATGTCTCCATCCACGCACCCGGGCGCGGCAGGTAATCGACTAGTTTTGGGAAAATCGACATCATCAAATACGGCAGCGACAAGCCCAGACCCATGACAGTGAATGCGGTGAAAAATTGCACCGGCGGCAGAGCAATCGCAGCACCAATCGCGGCACCGAGAAACGGACCAGAGCATGGTGTGGCAACCACTGTGGCAAGAAATCCCGAAAAAAACGTGCCGCTGATGCCTTGCTTGTTTTGCAAATTCCCGCCAATCCCAGTTGCTGAAGTGCCAAATTCAAAGACGCCAAATAAATTCAATGCCATGAAAAACATCAGCATCATCAACGACAGCACGACCCATTTGTTTTGCAATTGATAACCCCAACCGAACTCATCACCACCAGCAGCTTGTCGGGCCGCAAAGAGAATACCGCTCAAAATCCAAAAGCTGATCAATACGCCAGCGGTGAAAGCGATACCATGAAGAATGATTTTTTTCTTATCTTGTCCTGATTGCTGCACAAAGCCGAGAATCTTGATCCCAATCACAGGGAAAACGCAGGGCATCAGATTAAGAATCAGACCACCAAAAAACATGCCTAACAAAACCGGCATAAAATCCTTCAACGATAACGGCGGTGCTGGCGCCTTGGCGATTTTTGTGATGGGCACCATTTCCTGATGATTGCCTGCGTCATCGGTGTAAACGAGCACTCCCGATAGATGAGGGCTCTTTTCTGTTTCCGCACCACTGAAAAGCGTGCTGCGCGTTTTTAGTTTGATCACATAGTCAACTCCATCTGCCACGGGTGCCATTGATGCAAGCGGCGTGATCATAGTTTGGTCAGCGACGAAATGCGCCTTGCTGATCGCTTTCGCGCCTTTGATGCGCAGCTGTAAATCACTGCCGTTCTTTTCTGCGGAAAATGATAATTCCGATTGCCGTGGGTGGCGCGCGCGCGCTTCATCGAATTTCACCTTCGCTGCGGAATCGATCTCGGCAGTTGCTGTTACGGGAAGAGTAAGCGTGAGGCTCGCTTTTTCATCTTTGCATGAGTCTTTACAGATTTGCCACGCCGCATCAGCTACTATGTTTATCGTAGTTCCCACTTTGATGTCATTAGCCGCTGTAATTTCAATGATGAGAAAGGCATCACTATTAGAGTAAGTATAAGCTTTTTCAGGATTCTTTTCATCGAACTGGAATGGCGGATCGCTGATGTGCGGCGTGGGCCACTGAATCGGTCCCGCTGAAAAGCCAGTGGGCAATGTCCATTTGATCTCAGGATGTTGCTCGATGCCACCGGGGTTGTGATAATACGAATGCCACCCAGCGGGATGAGATAATGCTAGGGCAACGCAAAACTTCTGACCTGGGGCGATGCTCTTGTATTCACTTACAAATTCCGAGGTCGAACTTTCTTTTTCTTTATCACTGCCCCCAATCCCGCCGTAGAGATTATTTTCCTCTGCCGTAGCCAGCAATGATAGAGCGATTAGTGGAAATAGAGCACGCATAAGAAATGATTACGCCACGGGAGCGTTTCTATAAAGTGAATTTATCTGATATTTTCGCCATTTGGATGAAAAAACTCGCCACCCAGTCTGGTATTAGTAACGTTGTTCCGAGCCAATTAACTATCTATTATGAATCATTCTTCATTACCATTACAAGGCAAGCGAGTTTGCCTGATTGCTACCTTGGCATTTTCCAGTGTCATGAGTTTCAGTGCCCAGGCGGCGCACAAGATTCTTTTCCTCGCAGGTGGCCGAAGCCACGGACCTGGTGAGCATGAGTTCAATGCTGGTTGCAAATTGCTCGCTAAGGCACTCAATGAAAGTGGTCTCGATGTGCAGGCCACGGTTGTGCAAGGCTGGCCAAAAGATGAATCGGTGCTTAATGGCATCAAAAGCTTGGTGATCTACTCGGATGCCACCAGCGTGGTTAGCAATGGTTGGGAGAAAGTCGATCAACTCGCAAAAAGCGGCTGCGGATTGATGTTTATGCATTATGCCGTTCATCCTGATGCCGCCAATGGCGAAAAATACTTCCGCCCGTGGATCGGTGGTGCCTTTGAAACAGATTTTTCGGTAAACCCCCATTGGGTTGCTGATCTGAAGGCGTTGCCAAATCATGCCGTAGGTCGCGGTGTCGGCTCTCTGGTGGAAGCCTACGATGAATTTTATTATAACATGCGTTTCCCTCAAGATCGCAGCAAGGTGTTAGATCTCGTCACCGCAGTTCCTGATCGTGAGCGCATGAAGCAATACATCAATCTCTGGAACCAAAATGGCGTGGATGGGCTCGGCAAACCGCAAACCCTGATGTGGGGAATCGAGCGCAAAGACGGCGGTCGTGGTGTTGGCTTTACCGGCGGTCACTATCACCGCAATTGGTCGATCGATGGCTTCCGCAAACTGGTGCTCAACGCCATCGTCTGGTCAGCAGGTGTCGAGGTGCCAAAAGACGGCGTGCCTACTAAGCCGATCACCAATGAAGAAATTAATGCCAACCTTGATGACAAAGGGAAACCCGCCAATCTCACAGTAGTGCAGCCTGGTGATTTCAAAAAAATCCCTGCGGCAAAGATTCAAGTAGATCGCGAAAAAGGATTCGTCAAAGCCGAGGCCAAGGCTGAAGCAAAGACTGAAGTAAAAGCTAACAAAAAAGGACAGCGCCAACAAGCCAATAACGCCAAGCCGCTCTTTCAAAGCCCTGTGATGAACGCTACCAATCAGCGTTTGCAGGCAGTCGATGTTCCCCTCAAGGGTGCCAAGGAACTCTACCTGGTAGTATCGAGCGAGGGTGATATTTCCTGCGATTGGTCGAACTGGATCGAACCGGTGTTGGTGATGGCAGACGGATCGAAGAAAAATCTAACAGAACTAAAATGGCGCAGCGCCAATACAGGCTTCGGCTCTGCACAAGTTGGCAAAAATAGTGGTAACAGCACACTCACTGTGGACAAAAAAACCTACGTAAATGGTATCGGTACTCATGCCGCCTCGGTGATCGTTTATGATCTTCCTGCCGGTGTAGAATCGTTTACAGCACAAGTCGGCCTCGACGATGGTGGCACGATGCGGGAAGGCAAAAATTCGAATGCCGCCGTGAAATTCTCAGTTTATACGCAAAAGCCCGCTGGCCCGGATGATGTCGCGGCGACACTGGTCCCAGAAGACCTTTTCGCTCTAGCGGATGATAATCTCGAAATTACCGTGTGGGCGACAACACCTGATTTGCAAAATCCCACCAACATCGATTTCGATGCACAAGGTCGTCTCTACGTCGCTGAGGGTGTCAACTATCGCCGCGCTGCGGGCCGCCGTCCGGAAGGTGATCGCATTGTGATTTTAGAAGATACCGATAAAGATGGCGAATGCGATAAGACGAGCATCTTCACACAAGATAAAAATCTGGAATCTCCGCTGGGCGTCGCGGTACTCGATGACAAAATCATCGTTTCACAACCACCAGATTTGATTGTCTACACCGATGTCAATCGCGATGGAAAGTATGATGCAGCTACCGACAAGCGTGAAGTATTACTCACTGGATTTAATGCCCGTCAACATGACCACTCATTGCACAGTGTAACTGCTGGACCAGATGGACGATGGAATTTTAACAATGGCAACTGCTCTGGAATCTTCACTGATAAATCGGGGAAAACATTCCGCATCGGCAGTGGCTACTACCAGAGCGGTGGTGGCACTTGGTATTCTGATACACGAGCGATCGCGGGTCAGAAAAGCGACGATGGCAATGTATGGGTCGGGGGATTTTCCGTGCGCATGAATCCAGATGGAACCAATGCTCGCATCGTGGGACACAACTATCGTAACTCCTACGAGCAAGCATTGACCTCATTCGGCGATATGTTCCAAAGTGATAACGATGATCCACCAGCATGCCGTGTGGCCGAGGTCATGGAAGGTGGCAATGCCGGTTTCTCCTCTGCCGATGGTCAACGCTCATGGGGTGCGGATAAACGCCCTGGTCAGGATACTCCCACGGCAGAATGGCGCCAAGAAGATCCCGGTACCATGCCTGCGGGTGATATTTATGGCGGCGGTTCACCAACCGGTGTTGCCTTTTATGAAAATGGCGGACTTGGTGAAAAATGGCAAGGATTGCTGCTCGCTTGCGAAGCAGGAAAAAATGTCGTTTTCGGCTACCTCCCCGTGCCTGTTGGCGCTGGCTTCAAACTGGAGCGTATCGACTTTCTTACCTCTAACAAAGAAAAGCAATTTGCTGGTTCCGACTTCATCGGTGGTGGTAATAATGAACTAAAAACTCGCTTCCGCCCGAGCGATGTTGCCGTCGGCCCAGACGGTGCTCTCTATGTGGCTGACTGGTTCGACCGTGGCGTCGGCGGCCATGCGACAGGCGATGAAGCTGGCACGGGCACGATCTATCGGATCGCTCCTAAAGGATTTAAATCGGTGATCCCCACATTCGATCTTACTACGACAGCGGGACAAATCACTGCACTGAAAAGCCCATCCGTTAACGTCCGCAATAGCGGATTTACAAGACTCAAAGCACAAGGCGAAAAAGCTGTGCCTGCGGTGGCGGAAATGCTGAAAGATGCGAATCCTTATATCGCTGCTCGTGCGGTCTGGTTGCTCGCACAGATGGGATCATCAGGGCAAAACATTGTGATGGAATTGCTTAGTTCTAAAAATGATCGCACCCGCTTGTTGGCATGTCGCGCTCTGCGTGCTGCTGGCGGCGACGTGGTGAAACTAGCACAAAAACTCGCAAGCGATCCTGCTGCGATGGTGCGCCGCGAAATTGCGCTGTCACTGCGTGATATCCCTGCGGAAACAAGTGTGCCGCTTCTCGTGAAAATCGCAGAGCAATTTGATGGCAAAGATCGCGCCTATCTTGAAGCACTGGGCCTCGGTTCCACCAATAAAGAAGCTGCTGTTTATGCCGCAGCGAAAAAAGCCATGAACCAATCAACAGGCGACAAATGGAGTGAAGCGTTCGCGTGGATCGCATGGCGCTTGCATCCGAATCAAGCAATCGCCGATCTTAAGATCCGCGCTTTGGCTGCTGGTGTGAGCCCAGAACAATCGAAGATGACGCTCACTGCGATTGGCTTCAATGAAACTCCCGCCGCTTCTGGCGCGATGATCGAACTCGCCAACACGGATGGCTTTGTTCACAAAGACCTCGCCAAATGGTGGATCAATAATCGCAAAGGCAATTTGTGGAAATCACACAAGCTTGATGAGATCCTCAAATCTATGGGCCAAGACCCTGCGAATGTAAAACTTGTCGCGGTAGAAATGCCGCCAGAAGTAGCTGGAAAATTACCCACTACCGCAGGGATCCTAAAGTTGACCGGTGACAAAGAGCGTGGCAAAGCCGCCATCGCCGCATGCTACATGTGCCATAAAGTAGGCGATCAAGGCGTGGACTTTGGCCCCGATCTCACCAGCTACGGCAAACAACAACCGTCGGAAGTGATCGCCAACGCGATTGCCAATCCTTCGTCAGAAATTTCGCACGGATTCGAAGGCAGCATTATCAAAACCACCGATGGTCTCACCATCACCGGCATGGTGCTCAGCGCAGGTGATCCGATCATCGTCAAGTGCATGGGCGGTCAAACGCAAACGATTCCTAAATCACGCATAGCCTCGATGAAGTTGATGGAAAAATCGTTGATGTATCCACCAACAAATCTGGGCCTCACCCCACAAGCCATCGCCGACATCACCTCATATCTGAAGGGACTGTAAGTCGATCAGCCTGCGCCATGCGCGACGATACTCACTCAACGCTCTCCTAATCGCTGGAGGGCGTTGTTTTTTTTGAGGATGTCTTGCCACCATTGTTTGTTTTCTTGATACCAAGAAAGCGTGGAACGCAATCCATCGTGCAGTGATATGTTAGCTTTCCATCCGAGTTCACGTTGGATGTTTGTGGCATCAATGGCATAGCGCGCATCATGTCCTGGGCGGTCGCTCACAGAATGGATCGCGCTGGAGTGAGATTGACCATCGCTGCGTGGTTGCGCTTCATCAAGTGCCGCGCAAAGCATTTCTAACAAGTTCCGATTGGTGGTTTCCTGACCACTGCCAATCAAATAACTGCTGCCGATGATGCCATTTTCTACGATCAATTGCAAAGCACGGCAATGGTCGTTAACGTGGAGCCAATCGCGAATTTGTGAGCCATCGCCATATAGCGGGATATCTTCTCCTTGGAACAAACGTAAGATCGCTAGTGGTATTAATTTTTCAGGGAATTGGCGCGGCCCGTAATTGTTCGAGCAATTGGTGACAATAGCTGGAAAACCATAGGTGTGATGCCACGCTCGCACCAAATGATCGGCGGCCGCTTTCGTCGCAGAATACGGCGAGCGTGGCGCGTATTTGGTGGTCTCGGTAAAAGGTGGGTCATTTTTTTCTAACGATCCATGCACTTCGTCGGTGGAGACATGAATGAAACGAAATTGCTGACCGTCTTGCACGGACAATGACCGATAGTATTGTAGCGACACATCAAGCAACGAATGGGTGCCGAGCACATTGGTATGCACAAAGCTAGCGGGACCATCGATCGAGCGATCCACATGTGATTCCGCAGCGAGGTGAATCACTGCATGAGGATGAAATTGTTGAAAAACTTCTGTTAGTGCCTGCCCGTCACAAATGTTCGCATGAATGAAATGGTGACGATCATGATGCAAATAGTGACCGAGGGATGCGAGATTGCCCGCGTAAGTAAGTTGGTCAATGTTGATGATTTTCCATGACGTATTTTCTAACAAATGGATCACCAAGTTAGAACCGATGAAGCCAGCACCACCGGTAATGATGACCGTTTTTTCTTGTTGAGGCATGGAAAAAAGTAGTTAACGCACTGCACGCATCGCAGCGACGATTTTGGCGGAAGCTAGTTCTGTTAGATTGTTGTGCCCGCCGTTAGTGATGAGATCAAGAGTGATTTTCTGCGGGGCTATGGCTTGAAGTTGCTGCGACATCGTAAAGGGAATGATTGGATCCGCTTGTCCATGGAAAATCTCGATTTTAGAATCATCATAGCCTGCAATCTCGCTGATGCGCTGCTTGTTATCGAAGCGATGAACGACTAAAAATCCGATCGACATGCCCGTGACTTCTTTGGCCATATCCATCGCGCTTGTGAAGGGAGAGAGCAATACGCCACGATGAATGCCGTGATCTGCGGAGCCTTGCAATGCAGCAGCGCAACCGAGACTATGACCAAAGAAGCGCGTCCGTGTGCTCAGTTCATCATTGCTCCAGCTCAATTCCTTAGCGGCCAAGGGCAGTGCTTGTGCGATATTTTCTCTGATCCGCTGCGGAGTCGGAGAGCCTTGATTGTCCCCGTAGCCGGGATAATCGATAAGAAGATAGGCGTCCTCCTTGGGAGCATCGTGGCGCATCCACGTTGTCCAATCACCCGCGAGTGTGCCATTGCCTCCGCAGACTAACCACAAACGCTCGGGTGACTTTTGATTCTGTGAACCTAACAGATATGCTTGCTGTTTGCCCTGTGATGTTTGAAACGACAATACTTTTCCTTGCGTTACTTGCTGCCAGCGCTGGGTGTAGCCTTGTTCATAGGGGCGAGGAAAATAGATCAACTTACTCTGACATGATACGATCCCGAGTAATAGAATGAGCACCGCGATGAACGGAAGAAGATATCGTTTGCGCATTATTCGTTTCATTCGTGCTGATTGTCGTGGGAAATATCAATACCATAGATCGTAGTTATCGGCGATAAAAAACATCTTTTTAACATTCTATGATTGGCAACATATCCTTACTAGTGTAAAAACGCGCCAACGCTATGGCGGGAAAGCAGAAAAATACCAGGAAAAATGAAAAGCGTTTGCAAGCAAATGCAGCGTTCCTGTCTGCTTCCAATCGATTGATTTTCTCCTTGCTTAGCGCCGTGCTAGCGGTAGGTGCATTTTTTATTTACGTCCCTGAAAAAGTCAAGTTGGGCAAGCTCAACCACGAGTTGCAATTGGCAAAACTTCGCGAAGAAAAAGCCTCTGGGCAAATGGAATATTTGGAGATTAAATTGGATGCATTAAAAAATGATCCTACTTTCTTGGAGATTCAATCGCGCGATCGATTGCAATTGTATCGACCAGGAGAAACCATCTTTCGCATCGAACGTCCATGAGTGATATGTTAGGTCATCGTGAAGATGTGGATCGGGTGCTCATCGATGAAAAAGTCATCGAGAAACGCTTGGATACCATGGCGGAAGAGATCGATCGTGAATTTCCCGCCGGTCCGATTTTAGCGATTGTTTTACTCAAAGGCGCCTTTGTCTTTGCTGCTGATTTGCTACGTCGCATTCCACGTCCATTAGAGATTGAATGCTTGAATGTGGCCAGTTATCACGGCGGCACAGAGAGCAGTGGCTCGGTGAAATTTCTCGATCATGTATTGCCTGACGTAAAAGGCCGGCACGTGTTGCTGCTGGATGATATTCTCGATACAGGGCGCACTCTTAAAGCGGTGGCAGACCGCCTCATGTTAGATGGCTGTGCCGCAGTGCATACGGGTGTTCTGTTAGCCAAAGACAAAGTCCGCGCGGAGGATGTGCAAGCCGATTATGTCGGCTTTGAAATCGGCGATGAATTTGTCGTCGGTTATGGTCTCGATTACCAAGGACTCTATCGAAATTTACCTTTTGTGGGAGTGCTAAAGCCCTAACATAAAAAACCGCGCTCACTTGTTAGGTGGCGCGGCTTTATGAGATCGGTAAAAAATTACTCGAACGTCGGTGCTTTATGGCGACTGAAATAACCGTTTCCAGTATACATCGATGCGTTATAATCAGGCAATGGACCTGCATCAGCTGCAAGAGGCACACCTTTACCGAGTGTGCTATCTTCTGCTTGCGTGTAGGCGATGCTCACCGGAGTGCCGACTTTCACGAGTCGGAAAAATTTCGGCGAAATGTTTTCATGCATACGAATGCAGCCATGGCTCGAAGGATAGTGCTTCACCCAACCCGTGTGAAAACCGTAGTTGGTTTTGAATTCACACCAATAAGGCATTGGCGTCCCCTTAAATGACCAGCCTGATGGAATGCCACCCGTGGTGCATTTTTTAGCATTGCTGCCATTGTAGGCCCAGCCGTGGCTATTGGCACGTTTGTATTGCTCTTTCGCAAAAATTCGGAAGTTACCAGATGGCGTGCGGGCACTGGCGGTGCCAACGTTGCATGGAGCAACCATCAAAGCGGTGGATCCTTCCATAACGTAGATCATTTGTTTGCTGAGTGATACTTTCACTCGCACGGCCGAAGGATTGGTGGGAAGCTTCGCGGGTCGATCATAGGCTTGATAGCCGCTGACGCTAGAACCTAATCCGATCTTACTGCAGGAGGAAAGAAACAACCATAACGAGCAGACACTAATGATGGTGATAATTTTTTTCATAGATTTTGGGCAAGCAAGATTTATTGAATTCTTTCCCATGAGTCAACTTTGTTCTTTTTGAATAGCACAGTCGCACTGCGCTGAGGGATATAGGTTACATCGGGCACCATGTATAAGGCATTTAAACCACCGCCAAAACCACGACCACAGCCCGGACCGTATCCGAACCCTGGACCAACGCCAAAGCCCTGACCAAAGCCAAAGCCGACCTGATTGGAATAGACAGGCCGATTTCGCGTATAGTCCCACCGTTCAGTAATTTCACCGCCGTTCATGCCTTGATAGCGTTCTGTGGGCATACCCCAGGCTATAAAAACGGCATCAGGCGACATACCACGCGCTAGTTCGCCACGCTTGACCAACTCTTGGTGCTTAGCGGGCAGAGCCGTGTAAACGGAGATGTTTTTCAGAATTCGTTGCTCAGGGGTGTTGGGAACACAGGAGCAGATGACCAACGCAGCAATACCAGCAAATAGGGGAAGTATTTTCATCAGCCAAATTTTACTTCACTCAGTGAAATATGCAAAGTGACATTTCAAAAAAAATGAAAATTAATGCGATTCCCGCTTGCATTATGGCACACATCGAACGCAATCTCAGCGCGTAGCCATTTTTACCTATTTTTTATGTCAGACCTGTTAGAAGAAAGTGATTTGAAATCCGCCCTGAAAAAGTGCCCCGAGTGGGAATACGAAAAGAAAGCAATCATTCGTGTGGTAGAGTTTGAAGAATTCAACGACGCGATTGATTTTGTCAACGGCGTTGCTGAGATCGTTGAGGAAGCTCAACACCATCCAGAGATTAACATCCGCCACACACGTGTATTATTGAAGCTCACCACGCATGATGCAGGTGGCGTCACTGATGCCGATATTGAATTGGCGCAGCGCATCGATAACCTCATTGATTAATCCGCTCGCGGTTCAAATAAAAAAACGGGCCGTGTTCGAGAAATCGAACGCGGCCCGTTTTCTTATCCACCATGATCGCGGCGATCATAGTGAGACGTGTCAGAGTATTAGCTCAAGAATTTGATTTTTGATATGCTGGGAAATTCATTGCGCGCCATTGCAGCATGCTGCTCATCAGTGCAAGACGAATTGGTAGGAGCATCCGCAGCGACGTCGATTTTTTGCACAACGCCATTGTCCACCATCCACTGCTCCACTTCATCGCCAGAAATATCGGCTAGCATGTGCCCATTGATTTCCACGCAGGGTGATAAGCCTTGCTTGCTTTTGGTTTCCATTTCCCAACGGAACGCAGGATTTTTGATGATGTCTTTTTCCTCAAAAGGAAGTTGATACTTGCGCATCACCGCGCGCACTCCCTCGCTCCATCCGCAATAGGTTTTTAAATAGGCCGTAATTTTTGGTGTCGATTCGCTCATGATGTCAAAGTGTTGTCGGGGCGCATCATAGCGCAGATTTTTCCATAAGCAAGAAGCATCGCAATGATCGTGCCGTTCAGCTAATTGATGTAAAGCGAAAGACTGATAACGAAGACTGCGTCATGATCTTGCTCATCTCTTTCCAAAATACTGCTTCACATCTTGTTTCATCCAGAAAATCAGTAAAGGAATGCAAGCAGGCAAAAAGCACGCACTGGTTAGACCAAAGCAGATGACAACAAGATCAAAAGTCCACAGCCAAGGTCGAGGCGAGAGAACAAGCGGCAGCAGACAGACCGCAAACATCAGCAAGCAAAGAACGAGTAACACCACGCCGCAAAGGCGAACCATTGTGGGTGGCAGATCAATATGACTTGGGTCAACGAAAAATAAAAAAACAGAAAAGGCTGCGGTAGCAAGATAAAGCAAACACAAGAAGCAACAGTAAATTTTGAACCAAAGAATAACCCTTGGTGGTGAGTTTGTGGTAATATTTTTTGTCATATGAAATGAGCGCCTTGAATGATCGTCAATTGCATCGGTTTGTCATTTTTTTCGACTAACGATGAGCGAGTGCCCCACTACCAGAGGCGGCGGTCATCGCTTACTGGGTTGAGGTTTTCGTTACGGAAAATCATCTCAGGAGAACGACTGGAAGTGGTTGGGTGCTGCAGCTTGTTCGCATTGGTATTTTGATTAGTTGTGTCTGTGGATAAGATATACAATCAATACAGAAATGAGAATGATTGGGGCGGCAAATCGAGCAAACGTGAAAAGCAGCCATCTGAATATGCTCTCATTACGCCTAGCGGTGAATGGTGCAGCGAGAATGTCGCCGAGGAACATTGGAAGTAGGATGGGGATACTCAGAATCAAACCCACCCACTGCCACGCCTTCAGGCCATTCGTTCGATTGACTACGGCCTGTCTTCTGTATTCATCCCGCGTCATGAAAAAATTCGTGTTGCGATGAAACCAATTGCGGAAAGAACTACGATGATTACGACTGTAGCGATCGCATCCTCAAGCGGGATGATGAATCTTGATCGCTTCTTGTCGGCATCAGGCATGGTTTTATTTCTTTGCGAACAGTATTATTAGTAGTATCCCGCAGTGATATGTCACACGAGGTTGACGATAGTAGGAAACAGGATTTTTACTGTTATGGGAAGCAGATTTTCAACATGGATTTTCGAGTTTGATATAACGAACTCTGGTTTTTTGATTCGACTGAAGTCGAAACTACTTTTAAAATCCCTCCTCAAACCTTCGCTGCCTTCGGCTTAGCGGTGAAAAAAATCCCATTAATTCTGCGTTCGCTCCACAACGCTCGATTGATCTTTTACGGAATCGGGCGGATGCAAGAGAACACGATCACCTTCTTTCAAGCCTTTGTTCACCTCACTGAGACGACCGTCGCTGTGACCGACTTCGATTGTTGTTAGATATGCTTTTCCTTGCTCGTAGCGATATGTTTTCCAGGTATTACCCTCACGAAAAAGTGCGCTAGCGGGGACTACTAACACTTCATCGGCGTGCCAAATCGCGATGCGGGCTTCGACGCGGTAACGATCTCCTAACGCTTTCGCAGCGGCAGGCGGATCGACGAGATCAACGAGCACAATTACACGCTGCTCTTCTACACCCAACGCAGATACTTTGGTAAATGCAGCTGGCTCCACTCTGCGCACACGCCCTTTTAATGCTTGGGGACTACCCCATTGCTCAATCGCTACTGCATCGCCGATCTTTATGGAAACGGCATCGCGCGAGAGAATTTCAGCTTCTATTTCAAGATCACTCGGATCGCCAATTTCTAACAAACCGGTGCCCGGTGCGACGATCGTTTCACTCTCCTGCATCACTTTTAGCACCACTCCTGAAACAGGAGATTTCATTTCCACAGCATTTTCCGTGGGATTCACTGCTGGACGCGTCAAGGCGGCGCGGGCCTGCGCCAATTCATAATCGGAGATTTGCAGAGAAAACTCCATCGCCCGCACTTCAGCGGCTTTAATTGATGCCTCGGCCTCGATGCGTTCGCGATCAGAAACGGAAATCATGCCAGCTATTTTTACATTCGCAATGCGCGCTCGCTCAGATTCAGCACGTTGCAGCGCGGTGCGTGTGGCATCGAGTGATTCTTTGGCTTTCTTCTGCGCAGCTTCTTGTATCGATACCAATGCTTCTGCCTGCAAGCGCGCACGTGGGTCGAGCAAGGGAGCAACGACTGGCTCAATGTAAGTTAGAATCGTGCTCTCCGCCGTCACCGCATCACCCGGCTTCAAGGGAATACGACGCATTTTCCCTGCCACAGTTGCCGCGACCACGTAACGATTACGCACACGAGTTTTTCCTTCTTCTGAAACAAAAACAGTGAGGGGAGATTTTGCGACGACTCCCGACTCGATCTCGATCGGCTTCGGCCACAAGCCCCAGACGATGAGAGCAATCAACCCAATGCCACCTAGCCACGGCAGAGAACGACGCAGCAGATGCGCCCCCTGAAGATTACGTTTGGTTGCCCACGGCGCGGCGGCGTCCGGTGTAGAATTTTCTTTTGCCATAAATTGTTGAGGTGAATGTAATCCATTAATCGCGCGCTTTCAAGACGCCAACGAGGTCAAGTTTTCCGAGCATCCGACTGACCAGAGTGAATGATAAAATGGCCGCACTCAGCACAACAATCGCCGCGATCGAGTACGTCGATGAGTTAATAAGAATCGGCAAACGTACTGTTTCGGTGCTAAAAGAAGAAATAATAAAAAGTGCTAGGCCTCGCCCGAGAAATAAACCAGCAGGCAAGGCTAACAAAACGAGCACAGCCAGCTCTCCCACCAACACACTGCGCACTTCAGGCAAACTAAATCCCACCACCCGCAGCGTGGCTAACTCACGACTACGTTCCGAAAGAGCAATGCGCGCACTATTATAGACCACTCCAAATGACACAATCACAGCGAGGATAAAATACAATGTGCGCAGAATGCCGATACTTTTCCCTGTGGTGTCGCGAAATGCGGCGAGCTGATCACTTTTCACCATCGTCACAGCGATCCTTGGCGTATCTTTTACTGCTCGCATAAAAGAATCCCACTCTAGGTGATCCACGGTGAGATAAGCACCATTCACCGTATCGCCTTCTTTCAAAATCCGCTGCAATACCTGAATATCCATGTAAGCCGCCACTCCCGCGAAGTCCGTGACTAGTCCACGGATCGGCACATTGACCACCGCGCGACGGCCTTCTAACATTTCAACCTGCACCTCATCGCCAATTCTCGCGCCAAGGATATCGGCAAGCGTCGCTGACATCAACAAACCTTCTTCTGGCATCACAATCGGACGCTCATCTGCATCTAACAAAC
>CAIRGO010000105.1 GCA_903878115.1 Akkermansiaceae bacterium
AACTCCAGACTGAATGCCACCAGTAGTCCGCAACCGGATACCGCGAATCAACTTCCGCCCACCGTGCAAGTGACTCTCGTGGCCATTGATGAAACTTCGGCCCAACGGTTTTGCATCTCATCGACCGCACCGACTCAGATCAGCAGCGCTTTCAGCGGGCTTTTCACCACGTCCTCGGTTTCACAATTTGAGTCCGACCTTGAAACACTTGCCCAGCAACTGACTGCAAACGGCGTCAATTTCCGAGTTTTTACTACGATTGTTCCGATGAGGGAGTCCAAGATGCAATGAACTCCTTGCGTCAACTTGACCGACAGGTAATGACTGCACCGTGCGTATCCAGAAAAACCGCCTTTTCACTTGTAGAATTGCTTGTGGTGGTTGCTATTATCGGAATTATGGCATCTATTGCTTTGCCGGCTTTTACGAGTATCTCAGCCGCGAGCGGCATCACTCTCGGCGGGCAACTCCTCGGAGACCAAATCATCCTCGCTCGCCAAGAAGCCACCACCAGAAACCGCGATATCGAAGTTCGCCTCATCGATATGACGAATGGGGCTTGGTCGGGCTACACGGCACTGCAGCTATGGCTCGTTGATGAAACTGGCACAAATAAATCGTCACTGAGTAAAATCATTAAATTTCCTGAAGGCACGGTCATTTCCTCAAATAACTCGCTTTCCCCCCTTCTCACTGCAGATGCGAGTATCAGCGGTAGCACCAATTTTGGAGCTTCAACTTGTTCTTATAAAGGCTTTCGCATTCGTGCCAGTGGCTCACCATCTGCTTCGATCACAACAAATAATAATTTCCTTACTGTCATATTGGCTCGGGATGCCAGCCAGACGCCTCCAGCCAACTATTATTCGGTCAGCGTGAACCCCATCACTTCCAAAGTTAAAATCTACAGGCCATGAGGAAAATACAGAATCAGAAAGGTGCCGCGCTCGTCATAGTTTTGGCATTGCTTGTTGTCATTCTAGGGCTTGCGATCACATTTCTCAACCGCGTCTCGATCGAGCGCACTTCCTCGGCATCCTACGCCTCCGCAGCAAATACGCGACAACTCGCGGATACCGCAGTGAACCTCGTGCAAGGGCAAATCCGCGCGGCTACCACGCAGGGCGACAACATTGCTTGGGCGTCCCAGCCAGGAATGATCCGCACCTATGGCTCATTGAGTGGCTCGACAAGCACCGCGAACAGCACTCTCCTCAAGGCCTTCAAACTCTACTCCGCGAGTAACATGGTTCAGATTTCCAGCGCGAATCTGACGACTGAAGATGCTCCTGCTTCTACTTGGGCCGCAGACAAAGCTGTTTGGACCGATCTCAATGCACCCGTTACAGTTACCTACAATGGCACAGACACAGTCCAATTTCCCATCATCGACCCTGCTGTCATCGGCAGTGTGACTGGCCTTTCCATAAACTCGACCACAGGACCTACTGTGGTTACCGGAAATACTACCGCGCGTCGTCTTCCTATGCCTGTCCGCTGGCTCTATGTCACTCAAAATGGATCGATTATCGCGGCGTCGGGAACCGGCAATACAACCACCATCTCCGCCGCCAGCGCCACAAACCCCATCGTCGGCCGCATCGCCTTCTGGACGGATGACGAGAGTAGTAAAATCAATATCAATACCGCCGCAGGTGATCTCCAAGGCCTCGGCAATAGCACCGCTGGGGCTTTTTGGGATATCCCCAAGAATGCGACCAGCTTTGAATATCAGTTGGCCTTGCGACAACCTTTGAAGAATGAATTCCAAAGATTTCCTGGGCATCCGGCAACGGTTTCATTAACGAGCGTCCTTGGAAATCTCACAAGATCTCAAATCGCCGATATTGCCCCGCGAATCAACTCGGGAGGATCGCTTGGAGGCACGGTTCAAACCGTGTTAGGAAATAACGCATCTGCAAGCGGCACAGCCATTACGCCCGACTCGGATAGACTCTATTCCTCCATCGATGAACTTGCTTTCACTCAGAGCCGCACCGCGAGCATTCTTTCTCCTTCGGCAATTAGCACATATGGTTTTTTGCTGACCACAGCCAGTCGTGCTCCCGAGCTGAATCTTTTTGGCAAGCCAAGGGTTTCGCTCCGGCCGCTTTCCACCAACAACTCTACATGGACGGCCTACGATCGCCTCATCGCCAGATGCGCCACGATGGGGAACTTTACCTACTCCATCACAAGAAGTGATGCAAATAGCTCCACAACAGATTACAATTCGCGCAATCAACAAATTTACACCTACCTGCAGTCTTTGACTGGTAATGCGACACCTGGATATGGAAATAGCACATTTGCAGTGAAGTATCCCGTTGTAACCATCGGCGGCACACCTATCTCGCAGCGTGACCAGATTTTAACCGAAATGCTTGATTACATCCGCTGCACAAATATCCGTGATACGCAAACTGGGGCCACGATTTTTACTACAGCAAGAGCAGCCTCGGGAACCACAGCGCGTGGTGGGCAGGTCAATCCACTTCAAATCGGCAACACCATGGGATTTGGCCGGATGAATACGATTTCCGAAGCCGCTCTCATCTTTATGGCCACCCAAGCCTCGAATTCCACTACTTCTGGAAATATAACTACCGCACCGCAAGCTACTGGAATGCGTGCACTTCTGGTTTTCGAGTTTTTTTGCCCT
>CAIRGO010000106.1 GCA_903878115.1 Akkermansiaceae bacterium
CCTTGCTGCCATGGGCTCACCCCACCCCCGCCAAGTTGATGGGATAGGCGGCGCGGAGTCGCTCACCAGCAAGGTTGCGATCGTGTCGAAATCAACGCGGCCCGACATCGACATCGACTATTTGTTCGTCCAGATCAATCCAAACTCCCCCATCGTGGACTATTCCTCCAACTGCGGGAACATGCTCTCCGCCTTGGGACCCTTCGCCATCGAAAAGGGCCTGATCATGGCCGATGTCTCGGGAAAGACGACGGTCCGGATCTACAACCTGAACACCGACTCGCTGATCACCGTTGAACTCGAGACACCCGACGGCGAGGTCACTTACGAAGGTACTGCCGCGATTGACGGTGTGCCCGGAACTGCGGCGCTCGTCCGGCAAAACTTCGCGGGAACGGTGGGCAGCAAAACAAAAAAACTCCTTCCCACGGGCAAACTCAAAGAAGAAATCGACGGCATCGAAGTCACCTGCATCGACGTTGCCGTTCCCGCCGTGCTGATTCCTGCATCCGCAGTCGGCAAAACCGGGCATGAAACCAAGGCCGAACTGGATGCCGACGTGGAACTGATCAAAAGGCTGAACAACATTCGGGTCGAAGCCGGCAAACGCATGGGGATGGGGGACTGCACGGACTTTGTCGTGCCCAAGCCCATGCTGGTTTCCACGCCCCGTTTCGGGGGAACCGTCAGCTCCCGCGATTTTGTGCCCTACAACTGCCACGCCACCCATTCGGTGACGGGCGCCATGGCGCTGGCCACGGCGTGCGCCATGACAGGGACTGTCGCGGCTGACGTCATGGGCGAAGTCAAAGACGGTGTCGTTGTGATCGAGCATCCCAGCGGCACGATGGAGATCGGGATCAGGACCAGCGGAACGGGAGAATCCTTCCAGCTGCATGACGCCAACCTTGCCAGAACTTGCCGAAAGCTCTTTGAGGGATTTGTATGCATCCCCGGCGGAATCTGGAACGGCGAGGACAGGGCCGCCTCGTGCGACGATATCGCTTAAGACAGGACGCAAAACAATGACCGAATCCCAGCATCTTCAGAAAGAACATCTCTTCGACCGGATCTATGAAATCCTCTGGAAGAAGATAGGCGCGGGCGAGATTGTGGCCGGGCAGCGCCTCAAGGATATTGAGTGGGCGGAGGCGCTGAATGTAAGCCGCACCCCTGTGCGCGAGGCCATGCGCAAGATGTACCAGGAAGGCATCCTGATTCCGCTGGCCAATGGCGGTTACCAGGTCAAAAGCCTGCTGCCTGCCGACATCATTGACCTTTACCGCTGCCGGGCCGCGCTCGAAGCGGTCGCGGCGCAAGATGCGGCTCTGAACGCCAGCGAAGCACAACTGGCGGCGCTCACCAGTATTGTCGACCGCTGCGACAGCGCCATCGAAAGCGGCGACAAGGCGACGGCGTTCGAGCTCAATTCGAGCTTTCACTCGTCGGTCCTGTCTATTTCAAAAAATGCCTATGTGAAGCAGGTGTGCGAATCGCTCCGCAAAATGATTTTGTTCTACCGCGCCAGCGTGCTGAGGCAGGCGGAGGCATCGGCGGAGGAAAGTGCGGTCTACCTCAGCCGCTTGAAGGTCAAGCAGTTGCACCATCGCCAGATCCTCGCGGCTATCCGTTCACGCGACGGCGATGCAGCTTACCGGGCCATGGAGATTCACGTCCGCGAAACGGCCGAAGACCTGCTACCGCTCCTATCTGTCAATCTTGTTCCCGTAAGCATAGAGGAGACCCAATGAGCAAAGCTCACAACAAGCCGGCCTACCGTGCGGGGGATTGGGTCATCGTTTCAGGCCAGACGGGACGGATAGGGGAAAACCTTGTGAGCGACGCGTTTCCTGACCAGTTTTCGCAGTGCCTTGAGAACGTGCGGCATGTGCTTGAGCAGGAAGCCGTGCCATTGACTGCGGTTGCAAAGGTGAATATTTATTTGCGAAAGATGAGCGATCGTGAGGCGATGAACATGATCTATTCCAACTTTTTTGGAGAACACTTGCCGGCTCGTACTACGGTAGGTGTTTCAGAACTATCGCGGGGCGCGCTGGTTGAAATCGAAGCTTGGGCGTTCGACAGGAAAGACTAATTTAGGTCACTTTAAGGATCCGTGGTTTCTCCGAAGTTAGGGCTGAATGAATCGCCCAAGGCGATTCAAGTTGCAGAACCATTCGAATGTTAGTACGACGATGATCCGTACGCTGCTCTATGCAAAGGAAGGTGATGCGGCTAGCCTGAAGATCCTTTGGCTGAGCTATAAGCCTGATTGACTTCCATATCTGACGGTCACAACTGATCCGAGGTACTTAGGGTAGGCTCAGGCGAATGACTGCTTCGGAGCGAAGAGTTCAGACCTTCGAAGTTGCGCTTTTTCTCGATTGCGTGAGCACAAGCAATGCTGGATAACGAATGCAATGTGCCTTGACCGGTCATTCTTCCCGATTCAGGGAGCCTTCGCTTTTGGACTAAAGGTAAATGTCTGCGCCACAGCGCACCTACCGCCCCGGCCCCAAGCCTCACGCTACCACTGCCGCTTGAAAAACCCGAATCCTAGGTGCGATTTTGTCGGTCAAGGTGCGCGCCGCCACCCGCATGTCATACTCTGTTTGCAGGTTCATCCAGAACCGTGGCGCCATGTTGAAAAACAGGCCGAGCCGCACGGCCGTGTCAGCTGTGATCGGTCGGTTGCCATTGACCAAATTACTGATGCGGCTGGGTGACACATCAATGTCTGCGGCCAGCTGCCGGGCGGAAATGCGCATTGGCTTCATGAAGTCCCGTAGCAAGATTTCGCCGGGGTGAATTTCGTCAAGTAGTTCATTCATGGTGTGTTCCTTTGACTACGCCATCAATCCAGTGCCGCTTTAGCCTTGAGGATCACGGCCGCCTGCCTGGCCGACTCGGCTTGGGTGTACTGGCCAAACTGCTCTCTGCTTGGCGTAAAAAGCTCGTAGCCAAACGAGACAAATTTCTCACGCATGTCGGGCTCGGCCAGCGCTTTGGCGATGTCTGCGCTGATCTTGTCCGCCAC
>CAIRGO010000107.1 GCA_903878115.1 Akkermansiaceae bacterium
CCAGCAATGGCGGCTACGGTTCGTTCTCCATGTCCAGCGGTAGCTTCACCCAGCAGCGGTTCATGTTCGGCGGCACCGGCACTACGACAGCCGCTGGTGGCGTTGGTGTCGGCATCCAAACCGGAGGCACGGTCAACTCCACGGGCTGGATGATCCTCAGCCGCCACGGAGCCTCTACCGGTGTTTACACCATCACGGGCGGCACGCTGAATCATTCCGGCGCTACTCAGGACATCGCCATTGGATTGAATGGATCTGGCCGCGGCGAACTGAATATCGCAGGCGGGCTCATCAACAATACCGGTCGGCGCGTGGACTTCAGTGGCGGCGCCACCGGAAGCTTCTCCTGGACCGGCACCGGCCTCCTCAACTTGAACGCAGGCACGCTGTTGACCAATGCTATCTTCTACTCATCAGGAACGGCCTATGCCAACTTCAACGGAGGAACGCTCCGGGCGGCGGCGGCGAATACTTCCTTTATGAACGCCATCGGCACGGGCGCTGCCTATGTCAACGGTGCCTTCGGCACATTCAGCGGCGGCGCTGTTATCGATAACAATGGCTTTGATGTTACGATTGCCGCGGCTTTGATTGCCCCGACAGGTAACGGCGTGGCCACCATTCCTGTGACCAGCGGCGGCTCCGGTTACATCGGTGCCCCTGCGGTTTCCATCACCGACGGTGGATCCGGCTTCGGTGCCACCGCCATCGCTAACATGGTAGACGACGGCACGGGTAATGGTACCTTGGAAATCGACAGCATCACCGTCACCAACCCCGGCAACAACTACACCGCCCCGTCGGTGGCATTGGTTGGCGGTGGCAGTGGCGTTTCTGCCGCCACTCTGGGAACCCTGACGATTGCGGCCAACACCAGCGGTGGTCTGACCAAGAATAGTGCTGGCAATTTGACCCTCTCGGGCGTCACCACCTACTCCGGAACCACTACGATCAATGCTGGCACGCTCACGATCAACGAAGGTTCGATCGCCAGTTCCAGTAATATTGTCAATGATAGCGCGTTGGCATACGTTCTCACGACGAATGATCGATCCTATGGCAATCCGATCACTGGCACAGGCAGTCTGACCAAGAGCGGCACCAATACACTGACACTCGGTGGAACCAACAGTTACGCGGGTGCCACGACGGTCAGTGCAGGAACCTTGCAGATTTCTGGTGCCACCAATAACGGTTCAGCGGTTCTAACGGTGGGCAGTGCTTCTGCCGGTTTGCTAACAATCGCCACCGGTGGTTCTTTCGTGACGACTGGTAATCTCAATATCGGTGCTGGCAACACTGCTAATGCGCTTACGGTGCAGACCGGAGCCAGCATCGGTGTTGCTGCCATCAATAACAACTGGGGCACGAACTACACGGTTAATGGAACTCTGACTTCCGCAGGTATGTGGACTGTTTCCACCAACCGGACCACGGACACGTTCAACGGCGCAGGAAACATCAATGCTTCGGCGCTCACTATTGGCAATGCCACTACCGGTGTCAATTACAGCGGTTCCGGATCGATCAATCTCGCAGGTGCCGTGACGGTGGCTAGCAACGGTGCTTCAGGAGCTCCCTTCTACACCCAGTCATCCGGCACCTTGAATGCAACGAGCATGCTTCTCGGCGACAATGTGACCAACACGGCAGGTTCCCGCACGTTCAACCTGAACAGCGGTCGCGTGAACCTTGGCTCCGGCGGCATTGCTTCCACTGGAACCACCACCGCGACACGGGCTGTCAACCTCGGTGCGGGCACTCTCGGTGCCAGCGCGGATTGGTCGAGCAGCCTTGCCATGACCCTGACTTCCGCAACTCCGGGAACTACGATCAATACCCTCGATTCGGTCGATAACACGACGGCGCGCACCATCACGCTCTCGGGAATTCTCTCGGGCGCAAGCAATGCCTTGAACAAGGCCGGTGATGGAACTCTGATCCTAACCGCCGTCAATAGCTACACCGGAGCGACCACGATCAATGCGGGCACGCTGCAACTCGGGAATGCAGGCACGACGGGCACGCTTTCGCCTAGCAGCGCCATCATTAACAATGGCAACCTGACCATCAATCGCACCAATACGACCCTTCAAGGCACAGGGTTCGGCACGATCACTGGCACGGGATCTCTGACCCAAGCCGGCACTGGCACGACAACCCTGAATGCTGCCAATACCTTTACGGGTAACACCATCCTGAACGCCGGTCTTATCAACCTTGCTGTGGCGGAAACCCCTGGCACCAGTGGTCCTCTTGGCAATCAACTTGCTAATGCGGCCGACACGATCGTATTCGGTGGTGGCATTCTGCAGTATTCCGCTACCAACCAGTTTGACTACTCCGGTCGCTTCAGCACCGCTGCCAATCAGGCATACAAGGTGGACACCAATGCCCAAACTGTCATTTGGGCAACAGGTCTAACCAGCAGCAACGGTACGCTGACCAAGAGCAATACTGGCACTTTGACGCTATCGGGTGCGAGCAGCTACAGCGGAGCCACTACGATTTCGGGCGGCACCGTCCAGATCAGTGCGGCGAACAACCTCGGCGATGGTTCCGCCACCAACACCATCTCCCTTGGAGCCGCCACTCTGCGATCAACTTCTGGCTCCTATGACCTTGGTGCCAATCGTGACATTACCCTCACAGGGGGCACCGCATTCTTGCGGGCGGATACAGGTGTTTTCACTGTGAGCGGAGACATCAGCAATGGTGCAAACGGACTCACGCTTCTCGGATTGGGCACGAATCCTCTGGCGACAGGCAATGTCGTGATTACCGGAGTCATTGGCACGGGGGCTACCCCGACGGGTGGTCTCACGATCGGTTCCACAACCGTTTCAGCAAACGTTACTCTCAGTGGTGACAACCTGTTCACCGGGAACGTCACCTTGTCCGGGAACAACACGCAGCCTAATTCGATTCTGACTATTACGAACTCTGGTGCACTTGGCGTTGGGCCGAAGACGGTGCAGTCGTCCGGCGGTGGAGAAATTCATTTGCAAAACAACATCACGATTCCATCCGGTATCAACTTCACTCTCAGCGGCAATCCGTCGCAAAATGGTGTGTCGACAAACCGCGCGGTGATTTACAATGATTCTGGAAACAACGTGATCAATGGCAATATGAACATTACGTCCGGCAATGGTGGTGCGACCATCGAGTCCACCAGTGGATCGTTGACGATCAATGGCGACGTCTCTACGGTCACTACAGGCCGCCAACTGAATCTCCGCGGAAACGGAGATGGTGTCATTGCCGGTGTTATTTCCAACGGTTCTACCGTTGCCTTGCCATTGTTGAAAGATAGCGGCACTGGCACGTGGACTCTGACGGGAGCGAACACCTACACCGGAGCCACCACGGTTTCGGTTGGCACGCTGGCCCTTGTGGGGGGCAGCCAGGAATCACCGATCACGGTGAGCGCGGGCGCTTCGCTCGGCTTCACTTTGGACTCGCCAACGACTTCGACCAGCACCTTCAATCTGACCAATGGCACGATCAAGATCACCGGCACGCCGACCTTGCCGAGCTACACCCTGATCAGTGCGTCCACGGGCATCACCGGCACGCCGGTCCTGGACACGCCGATTCCTGGCTATGCGCTGGTGAAATATGGTAATGTTCTTAAGCTAGAAAATCCTTACGAAGTATGGGCAGCCGCGAACAGTGTCGTGGGGCTTCCAAGTGCTGATGACGATGGTGACCTGTTAAGCAACCTTCTGGAATACGCGTTTGGCACAAATCCTACGGCAGTGTTCACTGGATCTCTGGTCTATACCCCAGGAGGTGATGTTACCACTCCGGGTCAACCTGCAGCGGTCAACTTCTTGCCATCTGGTCCTGGTGTTGATTATCGCGCGGTATTTACTCGCCGTAAAGATTATCTGGCAGCTGGCTTGACTTACACGATTGAGTTCAGTGCTGGCCTGAATGTTTGGGTTCCAAGCGTGGCGACACCTACGTTGTTGACAAGCTCGACAAGTACCGGTGATGTGGATGCCTACAGTGTGCCTTATCCATTGTTCATTGATATCGGAGGTGGTGCGTTTAAGAAACCGACATTCTTCCGCGTAGTAGTGACCAAAAACTGATAGAGTATCAATGACATCGTAAATTATTGTTCGCATATGAAAGTAAAATTTATTCATCTTTCAGGACTCGCCTCATTGGTGTTGTTCTTGCCGGCGGCTGGTGAGACGATCTACAGTGGTTTGATCGACACACCAATCCCGACGGATTTTGATGGTGTCACTTTGACGATTGGTAGTGGCAGCTTCAATCCATTTTTCGGAGGTGTGGGTTTTGCGAACAATGTCGACTTCCAGCCAGGCCGGCTAGTGGCGACCAACATAGGCACTCTGCAAAATTTTGCGGTGGGCGCGACGATTGATGCGAACTTAGTGTTGGGAAATAACTTTGGCGGTTCTCAGGATCACGTGGGGACTACGTTTACTGCTGGCACGGAAGGTTATATTGGATTTAAAAATGGCTCGAACTACGGCTGGATGCGGGTGATTTTCACCAACAATACTGGCGGAGCTTTGATCAAGGACTGGGCGTATGATAATGGGGTAGATGCTGCGATCAATGTGGGGTGGGTGGCGATGAGCGCCGCTGTCGCAAATGCGCAAACGCTGACATTTTCCCCAGGGGGAAGTGAAGCATTTACCTATGGCAGCGCGATTGCAGACAATGGTCTTGACATCACCAGTGTGTCGAAGACGGGCGCTGGCACTACTACTCTTAATGGTAGTTACAGCTATACCGGCACCACCACAGTGAGCGATGGACGCTTGAATGTGAATGGCTCGACGATTGCCGCGAGCACCTTTACGGTGGCAGCGGCAAAAACGTTAGGTGGCGATGGTACGATCAATGGCAACGTGACCTTGAATGGCGTGCTGCGCCCTGGGCAAGGTGGTTCGACGGATCGCACTTTGAATCTTGGTGGAACGTTAACGGCCAATACGGGATCATCGATGGTGTTTACCATAGCGGCTGAAAACAACCATGATCAATTGATCGTAGGGTCGGTGGATTTGGCGAATACGGATTTATCGATTGGGAGTTTTACGGATTCTACTGTGACGGAACTGGTGGCAGGAGATGGGTTGAACTTTTTGACCAATGGCAGCAGTTTCTATAAGCTCATCAATGGCACAACTACGAACATGTTCGCGAATGCTACTGGGCTTAGTGCGGGTGAACTGACATATTTTGGATTAAGCGGTCCACAGTTCCGTTACTCTGAGGGTGGTCAAACATTCTGGGTGGCACAACCAATAGGGGGATCTACCTATCTGGTAGCGATCCCTGAGCCATCGATTGGCTTGTTAGGTAGTCTGAGTTTGTTAGGACTAGCGCTGCGCCGGAGGAGATAACGATTGAGTTAGATCAACCGCTAAGTTCGCGAAGGCACAAAGACGCGAAGGTTTGACTGGATTGACGAATGACGATTTTTAATGTTTGATTTTGGGAAGGAAGATACTTCATTGCTGAGCAGTGCGCGTTAGCACGTATGCGCGAAAGTTTGAGTTTTTTACGACGGATTTAACGGATTAAAGACAAGATTTTTAAAAGTAGCTTCGACTTTAGTCGAATCAAACATCAGTTAGATTAACCGCTGATGTGCGCGAAGGACGCTAAGGCGCTAAGGGTTGAGTTTTTTTAGATGGATCTTTTCTAACTTTTCGTGTCTTAGTGTCTTCGTGTGAGACATCTAAAAATTATTACCAATATTAATGGATCGTAGTTTGTTCAGACGCAATAAGGAGAAGGGGTTTATAACCCCTTTCTTTTTTCTTATATCGTGAATATCTTTGCCAGTGAAAGGGGTTGCAAACCCCTTATCCATAGCGTGAAGCAAAAGGCAAATTTTTCACATGAAGCCACGAAGCATCGCTATGGTTTGAGGGTGGTAACGTATCAATTCCTGATTGACAAAAAATGGGGCATGATGTTAGCTGAACACAGAAAAAGTATCGTGTTCTCGCCGCCATGAAATGTGCCAATATATTTTTACTTTGCTCTGCCGTTTTGATACAAACTGGTGTTGCGCAGGAGCTTTATACTCAAAAAGGAACGGATCCTACGTTTGAGGAATTGGTGAAGCGCAAGAAGTTGCCTGATGGCCGCAGCTCGAAAGAAGGAGTGACTGGGTCTAAGGTCAAAGTAGATAATCGCTTGGTGGAAATTACCCCTGAAGCGAAGCGGCCCATTGCCTCGGACATCAAAATTCACACCTTAGCCAATAGTGCCGTGCCGCGCGGCGATTTTGAAAATTGGTCGCGCTGGTATCAGGAGGACAGCCACACGCAGATTTTTCGTCTTTTTAAAGGTGAAACAAATGTGCACAATGATCGTGAAAATGCGGCACGCATCGAAGCCTTTAGTACGATAGGCTGGAAGAAAGGTGACTGGCATGAGTGGAGCGGCACCTACACTCTGATCAAGCCGATCGGGGCGATGATTTTCCAAGTGAAAAACGACAAAAACGACTGGGCGGTTTCACTTTTAAGCAGCATCAATGGTAGCGTAAAACTGAATCACCGTCGTGGTGGCAAAGACACAGAAATTGCAAATAATATGATCGGGAAACCATTCCATATTAGGGTGCGCGACAACGGGCACGATTACGAGGTGTTTCTGGATGGAAAAAAAGTGGGCGATGGTTTTTATGATCGCCCAGCAGGCACCACTAATTTTCGTTGGGGTATGTATGTGGGGGGTAATACTGTGACTCAGGATGGGATGATCTTTGTTTCTGGTGCTACGATTGATGGCAAGCCGCCCAAGTAAGTTTGATTGGGCTTTACATGTAAGGTTTTCAACGGATGATCGTGTCGGATGAAAACATTATTATCGATCATTTTTTTTCTGAGTTTCGCATTGTTGTTAGAGGTAAATGCTGCCGAAACCAGCAAGCCCAACATTCTCGTGATCTTCGCTGATGACCTCGGCTACGGTGATGTTTCGTGTTATAATTCCCAATCAAAAGTGCCGACGCCAAACATCGATGCACTAGCGGGTGAGGGGATGCGTTTCACCGATGCTCATTCCGCGAGCACGGTATGCACACCATCGCGCTATAGCTTAATGACGGGTCAAATGGCCTTTCGCATTCCACGTGGCGGCACGGTTTTTTCTGGTGCCGGTGGCCCCTCGTTGATCACTCCCGCACGGCTGACACTTCCCGAGATGCTGCGTGATTCTGGCTACACCACGGCCGCTGTCGGCAAGTGGCATATCGGTCTCACATTTTTCGATAAAGAGGGTCAAGCGATTAACAGCGGCGCGCCCGAGGCGATTGAGCGGGTGGACTTTTCACGACGCATTGAAGGCGGGCCGCTCGATCACGGCTTTGGTAGTTTTTACGGCACTGCCTGTTGCCCTGGCACTGATTGGCTCTATGCGTTCATTGATGGTGATCGCGTGCCTGTGCCGCCCACGGCGAAGCTCGATAAAAGCGTTTTGCCAAAACATCCTTATGCCAACGATTGTCGAGATGGGATGATTGCGAAAAATTTTCCGATGGAAGAAATCGATCTGGTTTTTCTGAAAAAAAGTCGTGAGTTTTTGGAGCAGCACGCAAAAAACTCCCCCGGCAAGCCGTTTTTCCTCTACCACGCATCGCAAGCTGTGCATCTGCCATCATTCGCGGCTGATCAGTTCAAAGGGAAATCAAAAGCTGGTCCACATGGTGATTTTATTCTTGAGCTCGATTACGTCGTAGGCGAGCTGATGACGACATTGAAAAATCTCGGCTTAGCAGAGAATACGATGGTGATTTTCAGCAGTGATAATGGGCCAGAAACCGCCAGCATTAGCCACATGCGTGCCGATTACAATCACGACGGTGCACGTCCATGGCGCGGTGTAAAACGTGATCAATGGGAAGGTGGACACCGCGTGCCGTTCATCGTTCGCTGGCCTGGAAAAGTAAAACCAGGATCGACAAGTGCACAGCTCACCAGCATGACGGATGTGATCGCCACCATCGCTGGCGTCATCGGAACTGAGCTGCCCAAGGATGCTGCAGAAGACAGTTTTAGCATGCTCCCTGCTTATCTTGGGAAGGACACCACGCCGATCCGGCCGTACATTTTGCAACAGGCATTCGGCAATGTGCCCGCGCTCTCCATTCGTCGCGGGAATTGGAAATATCTCGATCATACGGGTTCTGGTGGCAATCGTTATGAAAAAAATCCAGAGCTGGAGCGCTTCATTCTGCCCGATACTGCGCCTGGTGCCAAAGGACAACTATACGATTTAGAAAAAGATCCAGGAGAGACGAAAAATCTCTACTTTGAAAAACCAGTAATCGTCAAGGAATTGAAAGATCTGTTAGAAAAAACCAAGGCGTCAGGCCGCAGTCGATAGTATGATGAAAATTACAAAATTTGTTAGAGTTTTAGTTTGTACTACGTCCATAGTAGCATCTGAGGAATTGCCAAGCGATGGCCTCATTCTCGATCTGGATGCTGCTAAGGGACTCACCTTAGGAGATGGCGATAAGGTCGCGTCGTGGCGTAACCAAGTGGCTAGTTTTACTGCGCAGGATTTCGTCAAACGTGATGAAGGTCGTGGGGTCGCTGGAAGTGGCAGACCATCGCTGCGTAAGGACGTGGCAGAACTTCATGGCCAGCCATCGCTCGTTTTTCTGCAACAAGAATTGGTCTGCATGAACGAAGATGCATTCGATCAACTCACCACTGGTAAAGGTCACACCTGGATTGCCGTGCTCGCGGTGCATCAACAACGTGTGGGAGTTAAGGATGTGAATTCATTCTTCGGCAACCTGCGCAACGGTGAAAAATACGAAGGCGTGTGGGGCTGTGTGAATGATGATAATACCCCGTGGTGGGGTTGTCGAAATGGGCTTACCTTTGGGCGCTTTGATGTGAATAATCCACAAGCTCTCGGTCCGGTGTTAGAGCCTAACAAATTTTATCTCGTCGCGGGTCGTATGAGCGCGGGACAAGGCATCGCAAAGTTAGAGCTTTTCATCAATTCAGCCAAGGCTTCATCGGCGGTTGATTTTCCTGTCAATCCGAAGTCCAATCCATCACGCATGGCAATAGGTCAAGAGCGCGATGCTATTCAGCACCCTGGCAAAGAATCGTTCGACGGAGAAATCGCCCGCTTCTTGATCTGGGATAAACCGTTAGATGATGATGCGCTGAAAAAAGTGTTGGAAATTTTGCGCAAAAAATATTTCTAACGGATTGTTAGAGTGAGAAATGTCCAAGCTTTTTTACAAATGCCTAAAAGGTGAAAGAGGTTCATGAATCTTTGCCAGTATGATCTAAGGCAATATATTTCGTCACAGTGCGCGCGTGTTTTGTCTCTTAATCTCACGTGTTTTTGCATTAGAAATGATTATGTGATGTCGTTATTTTTCTATCTGGAAAATAACAAATACGAACGATATTGTGACTCGTTTGAATAGGTATGTGTGACAGAATAATCAGTGTCATATTCATCACACAAAGCTGGTAGAATATTATTTTTGATTGGGTAAGTTGCGTCGTCTTTGGCAAGCAAAGGCGTGATGAAAAAACAATACTTGTCTCATTAATATGAAAAAATATTCTTACAAATATATACTGATTGGCTCAATGGGGTTATCAATTGGTATTCTTAGCGCACAGCAGTCGATATACACACAAGCTTCACGTGACGTGCTGAGTGCAAACGCAGACTCATGGCCTTCATCCGGTGTCACGTTGAATGGCACGCAGTTCATCAACCTGGGCTTGCAGGGTGTTGGGCGTATTGCGGCAAACAGCACACAGACGATTGGCGGCGTCACCGAGACACTCGGTTCCATCTCTGACATGCAGATCACCAACTGGGTGAAGAACGGTAATGGCACCTTCAGCGGCTCTTTTCATTTCCTGCCTGACCGCGGCTACAATGCCGGAACCGTTTTCTCGAACTACTCCGCCCGCATCAACACTTTTGACTTCACCTTCACGCCCTACACCTCCAGCGCTCCGACCACGCAGCAGGATCAGATCGGTATGACGTATACAGGCGCTTCACGCTTCACTTACGATCACGACGCCAACAGCGGCACTCCTCCCATCCTCACCACTGGGCTGGTAGCCAATTCCGCCGCCACCAATTTCCTCGGCCAGCCCGTTCCCACCGTCACCGGGAGCACCACCATCGGTACCGACGGCCCCGTTGCCAACCGCCTCACCCTCGATTCCGAGGGGCTCATCCTCGACCACCGCGCTGGTAAATCCGGAGAAGGCTGGATCGGAGACGAATACGGCGCCTTCGTCTACCACTTCAACGCCAACAAGGAGATCGACGGTGTCGTCACCATCCCTGCGGCCCTCGTGCCGCACCTCCCGGCAGGCACGACCTACTTCACCGACAGCCCAGCAAATTTGGATGGTCGCCGCGTGAATCAGGGCATGGAAGGCATCGCGATCAGCCCGGACGGCACACGCCTCATCGCCATGCTGCAAAGTGCCACTCTCCAGGACTCCGGCACCGGCAACCAAGGGCGCACCAATACCCGCATCCTCGTCTATGACATCTCCAGTGGTGTCGAAGTTCCCACCGATCCCATTGCGCAATATGTCCTTCAACTCCCCCGCATCGATAGCGACCTCAACGCCAGCCTTGATCGTGCTGGTGCCCAGAGCGGCATCGTAGCTCTCGATAACAACAAAATCCTCATCCTGTCCCGCGATGGCAACGGCCGTGGCCCAGCCGTCGCAACCGGTCCCGTTTTCAAATCCATCCTGCTCGCCGATCTCTCCACCGGCACGAACATTGACGGCACCTACGACGCCGCTGGAGTCCGCGTTACCACGGGTGTGGGCAGTGATACTCTGCTGGACACGGTGACCCCTGTGGCATGGACCCAAGCTCTGAACATGCTCGGCAAACTGGACCTGCCCATCGCTGAAGTCGCCAAGTTCGGACTCAACCTCCTCGGTAACGACGGCGATGCCAATACTATCTCGGAGAAGTGGGAAGCCCTCAGCCTCGTCTCCGCGAAAGATCCTGCAAATCCCAACGACTACTTCCTCTTCGTAGGAAACGACAACGACTTCCAGACCACGACCGGCACCCTCATCCAGGCCGATGGCGCCTCGTTAGCCTATACCGCTGGACTCGAAAACGACACCATGGTTCTTGCCTACCGCGTGCGCATGGTTTCAAACGCGTTGGCACCAACCTTCAACGTCGCCGCGACTGCTGGACTTTCCGCCACCGCGAACAACAGCTCACCGATCAATCTCTTTTCCGCCGCCGCCCCGTCACCTGCTGGTGGCACATTCAGTGGCCTGGGAATTTCTGGAAATACCTTCGATCCCGCCGTGGTCGCCACCGGTGTCCACGTTATCACTTATTCCTACACCGACAGCTTCGGTGCCACCCAGTCTGCTAGTTTCAATATCACCGTCAGCGCACCAGCCTCGGTCGTCGCTACTGCGCCTACCAATGCGCTCTCAGTCGCGCTCAAGAGTTCGATCATCCTCACCGACACCGGACTAGTGACAGGCTCGGGTGGTGCGGAAATCCCAGCCTTCCACCCTGCCTCGAAGCGTGCCTACGCCGCATCCGGTGTGGGCGTGCAAGTGGTGGATTTGACCAATCCAGCGGCACCCGTGAAATTGGCTCCCATCACCCCTGCCACTCTTGGTCTCGGCTCCAATGATGTCTCACACGTGATCGTGAAAGGCAACGTTCTCGCCCTTTCCCTCGTCAACACTACCGACAAGACGCTCCCTGGAAAGGTCGCTTTCTTCAATGCCGCCGACGGAACGCTGCTCGGTTCGGTGACGGTCGGTGCCGTCCCAGACCAACTCGTTTTCACGCCAGATGGCACCAAGGTTCTCGTCGCTAACGAAGGCGAAATGGCCCTGGCCTCGACCAATCCCGCAGGTGGCAATCCCGAAGGTTCGGTTAGTATCATCGATGTTTCCGGCGGATTTGTTGCTCCCACAGTGCAGACCGCGACCTTCACCAGCTACAATGGTCAGGAAGCCTCGCTGCTCGCCTCAGGTGTTCGCGTCTTCCCAGGAAATACCGCCGCTCAAGATCTCGAACCTGAATACATCGCCATCGCCCCAGATGGTCTTACCGCGATGGTTACCCTGCAGGAAGCCAACGCGGTGGCCATTCTGAACATCGCGACCGCCACCTTCACCGGCATCAATCCGCTGGGCTTGAAAAACTACTCCACGTTGCTCGCCGATTTCTCAGATCGTGATAGCGCCACCAATGGCCAGGCGATCGAACTCAAGACCGGTCTGCCAGCCTTCGGGATGTTCATGCCGGACGGTATTTCCTCCTACGAAGTCGCCGGTCAAACTTACTACGTGACCGCAAACGAGGGAGATGACCGTAACGATTTCTTGGCCACTCCCGATGTCGTCACTGTGAACAGCGGAAGCTATGACTTGGATAATACGACTTTCCCGACCGAGGGAACTCTTGGAACGGGTAGCGTTGCCGGAACTGGACTGAAAGGCAATGACCAGCTCGGTCGTCTCTCGGTCACCAACCTTCCCGGCTTACGCGGAGATCTCGATAACGATGGCGACATCGACCGCATCCTCTCGCTCGGCAGTCGTTCGTTCTCCATCTTGGATTCCACCGGCAAGCGCATCTTCGACAGTGGCGATGCCATCGACCGCATCCTCACCACTTACTTCCCTTTCCTTTATGATGACGGACGCAGTGATAACAAGTCCTCCGAGCCGGAAGGTGTTTCCATCTCTGTGATTGATGGCAAGACCTATGCCTTCATCGGCCTGGAACGCTCCCACTCTGTCATGATCTTCGATGTGACCAATCCAGCCAGCGTCACCTTCACGGCCATGGCAAACCGCTCCGGTGACTTGAATCCCGAGGGCATGCTCAATATCTCTGCCGCGGACAGTCCGACAGGCAAGCCATTGCTCCTTGTGGCCAATGAAGTTTCCTTCACCCTGACCACCTATGAAGTCACGCCGCAAAGCGCTCCCATGCAGCTTCAGGTGCTTCACTACTACGGCGAAAGCGGTCTGCTAGGAATTGAAACTGCACCGATCATGGGTGCCATGATCGATAAGTTCGACAATGAATACGCCAACACCGTTGTCATCGGTGAGGGTGACAGCTACATTCCCGGCCCATGGTTGGTCGGTGGCGCGGATCCATCGCTCAATAGAGTAATCCATACTGGAACCTTCACTTCTGCGGCTGACACCACGGCAGTTCCTTTTGCTCAGGCTGATATCGCGATCATGAATGCTTTCGGCACCACGGTTTCCGCACTCGGTAACCACGAGTTCGACTTGGGTTCGCCTGTGCTGGCCAGCGCCATCGTTGCGGCTTCAAGTTCGACAGTCGGAAACTGGGCGGGTGCCAAGTTCCCGATCATTACCTCCAACCTGAACTTCGCTAATGACAGTTCACTGCGCGGATTCTCTGACAACTCGCTCGGCGGTACTGTGACGAACACCTACCGAGGTAATGAGGTGTCGAATATCAACGCGAAGATCGCGCCATACGCGGTGAAGACCATCGGTGGTCAAAAAATCGGATTCGTCGGTGCGACAACTTATGACCTGCTCTCGAAATCATCGCCAAACGGCACCATTCCCCTGGACGATGCGAATCCAGCCACCAGCGATCTCCAGGAAGCAGCCGCTTACATCCAAAGCGCCGTGACCGCCCTCCAGGGTCTCGGGGTGAACAAGATCATTATGGTGGATCAGTTGGACGAACTCCAGCGCAACAAGGATCTCGCGCCTCTTGTTTCCGGCATCGACATCATGGTCGCCGGTGGTGGACACGAGCGCATGGGAGATGTGAATGATGTTGCCGCTCCCTTCAGCGGGCACGACGCCGACTTCATCGCCGATGCCTATCCGATCGTCACCGCAGGTTTGGATGGCAAGCCCACACTCATAGTCACCACCGATACGGAATACGCCTATCTTGGCCGCCTCGTGGTGGACTTCGATGCGGATGGAGTCCTCAATGTGGCAGCGCTGAACAATGCCATCAACGGTGGCTACGCTTCCACTGAGGCAAATCTCCAAGCCGCTTATGGAACGACCAACTCAGCCGCCACCATCATCGCAGGAAGCGCGATCGGAACTGCGGTCAAAGCGATTACCTCGGCTATCAATACCGTGGTGGTCGCCAAGGACGGAGTTGTCTATGGCTACACCAATGTTTACTTGGAAGGTGATCGCGTATTCGGCCGCACCCAGGAAGTGAACCTTGGAAACATCACTGCGGATGCGAATGCCCTCAAAGCCCGTGCCGCGCTCGGACTCGGTATTGGAAATGCGGTGTTCTCCCTGAAAAACGGCGGTGGTATCCGCGCCTCGCTCGGCTCCGTCCTAGGGAATGGCACCAAGGTTGCGCCGATTGCGAATGCAATCACCGGTAAGCCATCAGGTGGTATCTCCCAGCTCGACATTGAGAACGCGCTCCGCTTCGACAACAAGCTGATGGTGTTCGACACCACCCCGCTCGGTCTCAAAAACATCCTGGAATATGCAGCCGGTCTCAGCAGTGGCCCGACGGTCCAGAACGGCGGCTATGCCCAAGTGGGTAACATCCGTTTCTCCTATAATTCAGCGCTGGATTCTGGTTCCAAGCTGCGCTCCGCCGCACTCGTCAACGAGGCCGGAGACAGCCTCGCCAAGATCGTTGAAAACGGCGCTGTGGTTGCAACCGCTCCTCCCGTGATCAAGTGCGTGGCTCTCAGTTTCACGGCCAACGGCGGAGACAACTATCCGATCAAGTATCTCAATCCACCGACTAACACCATCGTCAACAACGAGACATCGAACTTCCAGTTGTTGCTCACCAACGGTGGTCTATCCGCTGCGGTTGCGAGAAATCTCGATTTCACCGCCACCAGCACATACACCAGCCTCGGCCTGACAGCGGCAGATATACTCGGTGAACAGAAAGCCTTCCAGGACTTCCTTGCCGCCCGCCACCCATCTCTTGCCACCGCCTACAACGCTGCAGACACGGCAGTCGCCCTCGATACCCGCATACAGCAGCTCGCCTTCCGCACGGATAACATCCTGAGTGGGCCGTTCACCTACAGCGGTTACCTCACTGCTGGCTCCACTAACACCGACAGTGATGGCTTGAGCCTGCTCGAAGAATTCGCTTTCGGTCTCAATCCAGCTGTCAATGACAGTGTGGGTGTCATCGCCAACATTCCTGCCGGCACCTTGACCGCCCGTGGTACGCCTACGATTTATTCCGCAGCTACTCCAGTTGGTCGAGATTTCCGCTATGTATTCGTTCGTGTGAAAAATGCTGCCTCTGTAGGGATCACTTATACCCCGGAGTTCAGCAACGACATGACGAATGGAAGCTGGGAAAGCCGTGCTGATTTGCCAGTGACCGTAATTGCATCAGATGGTGATTACGAGCTAGTCAGCGTTAAATACCCACTCTTCTCGGTTGGTAAAAAGGCCCGCTTCGCACGTCTCTCGATTTCCGCTCCTTAATACAAATACTCCATTTACATTTATGAAAACATATCGATCCTTATTTGCGCTCATTGCCGTTCACTCGCTCTTGGTCGCAACCTCTGATGCTGCCATCATCTATAGTGGTCTGCAAAACATTGCCATCTCCACTTCCTTTGACGGGACCTATCTCGATGTCGATACTGGTTTAGTAGTGCCTGTGGAGGGCGCTGGCTGGGATATTAATCCTTTTTTTGGAGGTGAAGGAATTGGCAACAGTCCCTCTTTTCAACCAGTCCGTGCCTCGACCAGCATCTCGTCTGCTGTGCAAAACTTAGCATTCGGTCAAATGGTCACGGCTTCGAGCATCTACGCATCTGGATTCGCTGGATCGGACAGTCATATTGGCTTGGGCCCAGATCAGTTCATTTCGGGAGATGACGGATACATTGGCTTCAAATTTTTAACCAATGGAAACGATGGACCGTTTTATGGTTGGATGCGTCTCAATTTATCTAACACGGGAGCCAGCGGGTTCATTCGTGATTGGGCCTATGATGACTCAGGTGCTTCCATCAGTGTCGGCGCGGTGCCGGAGACTTCTTCCATTCTTGCAGTGACCGTTGGCTCTCTAGGTTTCTGCTTTCGTCGCAGAAGGTAACAAAAATTGAAACGTCATACCTATGCTCAAAAGTGTGTCGTTTTTTTCGTGTTAATCGTGTAAATTAAATGACTTATTCAGATATTAAGAACCTTTGGAACTAATCTTATCTAACAATTATGAATGACCCATTGCCTATCACGCCGTCTGTTCCGCGATATCTGTTAGAAACGGAAATTCAATCGTTGCCTACTTCCACATTGCTTCATCAGCATCACTCGTTGCAGGTTCACTTGTGTAACGCTCAAATCATTCCTCATCTCTTACAGGAGATTGGGATCCAGCGTGAACTTACCTTTCGAGCTGTTGGGGAGGGCACAGGTAAGGCGGTCGATCTTGATGAATACGATGATTATTACTTGCACCTATTTATCTGGGATAGTGAAAAGGGAAAAGTCGTTGGCGGCTACCGTCTTGGAGTGGTTAGCCATTTGCTCGCCGCGCCGGGCGCCAAGGGTATATACACTTCGACTTTGTTTGGTTTTTCTCCAGAACTGCTGCAGCATTTGCACAGTGGCATCGAACTTGGGCGCTCATTCGTTAGCCCAGAATATCAGGGGCATCCATTCGTTCTATCGCTGCTATGGAAAGGTGTCGGCAGTTTTGTGGGACGCAATCCACAGCATCATATTCTTTTCGGCCCTGTTAGTATCAGCAATGATTACTCTCATCTATCTCGAAGCTTGATGGTGGAATTCTTGCGCCAAGAAAAAATGCATGATTCGTGGTCTGCTCTTGTGCAGGCACGGATGCCTTTTGTTTCTCATTTACCGAGTAATCATGAAGGAACCATGCGACGATGCACCTCCGTGGACAATGTCACCGCCGCGATCTCTGAAATCGAGAACGACAAAAAGGGCGTGCCGATTTTACTCAAGCATTACCTCAAGCTGAATGCTCGCGTGCTGAGTTTCAATGTAGATGAAAATTTTGCAAATGCGCTTGATGTGCTCATTGTCGTTGACCTGCTTGATGCACCAGAGCAAACTATCAAACGCTACTTTGGAGCTGGTGGATGGGAAAATCTTCACGCACAGCATCAAAACGATCACCTCTGTTGCGCATGAATCCGCAGTCCACTGCGCGGTATATTCCTGATGTCTGCACTGCCCTGCCTTTCCTCTCAGGAGAACATAAAGGAAAAAAAATTCTGCGGGCCATGGTTCATCAACTGACTGGTCTTTACCCTAGTGCTGCCATCCTCGCAGATGCTGACGCTTCATGGAATGGGGAAGAGAATCGTTTTCAGAAAATTCTTCGTCTCTGCGAAGTGACGATTGATTCGCAAGGAACTCTTCCAACAGAAGGCCCCGCGCTCGTTGTTGCCAATCATCCTACTGGGCCGATGGATGGCATCGTGCTCGCGGCATGGCTAACACAACAACGGCATGATGTTCGCATTCTTACCACCGAATCGTTAGCTGAGATCCCGACACTGCGTGACATTGTCATTCCTTTGAAGTTGTATGAAGGCAAAAATATCGAGTCATCGAACGCGCAATCTTTGCGGAAGGCGATGATTCATTTGCGCCGCGGTGGTGTTCTCGCCGCATTTCCTGCAGGAACGATCGCTGTGCCTGATGACCCGCATGCGCCATCGATCGAGCAACCATGGAAAGAAGCCGTCTTTGCTCTAGCGATTCGTTGTCATACACCAGTTGTCTGCCTTCATATTACGCAACAACATCGTCCACTTGTAGCGCGCCTATTGCGTACGAATGCCTGGGTTCGCACCTTGGCGATGGGTTGGTTATTTCTTCTCATGAGAAAAAAAATCTTCGGTTTAGCCGTGAAGCAAACCATTGTAGTAGATGGAATGTTTGAAGCTGTGGATCTCTGCCATAGTGCGCGTAGGGCACTCGATGAGCTGGGGTAAAATTCAACTACAGATAAAAGTTGGGATTCGCTAGAATGTCATGGAAGGGCGTAAAGCCGAAATGACACAAGCCGCGCGAAGTTGGAAAATTCTGTAATATAGGTATGTGTATATCTGTAATTGTATCTGATTCATTAAAATATTGATAAGAATGCAAATCGAAACAGCGGAGTTGCGCACTCGTGCCGAGATAATCCTCAGTGCTTAAGGACAAGCCAAAACGGGACGCCTAGTCTCCCTGGTATGAGCATCAACTACCGATTAAACGTGTTGCACGAAGTATGATTGCCAGACTAGACTATCGAATCGTTAAAGGCCGCCAAAAATCTCCCATTATAACTCGATCCAAAAATCCCAAATAATGCGCATCACTCGCCTCCTCCTCCTTGCTATTGCTTCCATGGTTTACGCGGAGGAACTTGATCTTGGTGCGCGAATTCAACCTCTACCTACCGTCAATCGTTTTGCGGAAGAGGGCTATTTCGTCTGGTGCGGTGCGCCGGTGAAAGGCGCTGAGGGAAAGCATCATCTTTTCTACTCGCGCTGGTCGGTGAAATTCGGTTTTGCTCCAGGCTGGGCGATTCATTCGGAAATTGCTTATGCCGTAGCAGACAAACCTGCTGGTCCTTATCACCACGTCAATGTTGCCTTGCCACCACGAGGCATCAATCCCACGACGGGAAAAAAATACTGGGATGCGGACGTTGCCCATAATGCTAACGCATTTTTCCATGACGGAAAGTATTACCTTTTTTACACGGGAAATTATGGCGATGGGAAAAGTTATCCCATGCATCGCAATCACCAGCGTGTGGGTCTCGCCGTTGCGGAAAATCCAGCAGGGCCATGGAAACGATTCGACCAACCGATTGTTGACATCACCGACGACAAGAAATCCTTCGACTCGCTCTGCACCACCAATCCCGCCGCCTGCATGAGACCCGACGGCGGAGTTTTGGTGATTTACAAAGCCGTGCAACATCTCGATGGCAAGGAAATGGGCGGCAATGTCCGCTTCGGTGCGGCCATCGCCAAAACACCAGAAGGCCCTTACGTGAAAACTCCCGGAAAGATCTTCGAAGCGGATAAACCCGGCCAGGAATGGATGCTTTGTGAGGATCCCTTCATCTGGTTCAGTCCGAAATATGGCAATCGCTATTATTCCGTCGCCCGCGATGTGGTGGGTACTTTCAGCGGTGCTAAAGGAGGACTCTGTATGTTTCAATCCGAAGACGGACTTGACTGGAAACCCTCAACTCACGCAAAAGTCCTCGGCGATTCCTATCCACTCGAAGACGGAAGCATCAGTCAGTCGCGGATTGAGCGTCCTTTTATTCTTTTAGAAAATAACGAACCCATCTATCTATTCGGTGCCGCCGATGGTTACCTCAAAAACGGCAAGATCAGCAACAACGTCCAGTTTCCCATCGCTCCGGCGAAATAGATCCATTCAATATTTATATGAAAAAAATCACCTATCTTGTCCTCGCCATCGTTTTGAATTGTGCGTCCAGCTTACGGGCTGCGGTGGACGTGCAGCAGACTGGTAATGTGGTCGTTCTGTCGAACGAAAAGGTTTCGCTTTCGATCGACTTGAAGCTGCGACGTTATTCGGTCACCGATACCCTGACCAAGGAGGTCGTGCTGGGCGATGCCTGGATGGCGGCGGACGGTTGGGGCCGCGATCGCAAGGGCGTCAAGCCGAGCGCTTGGAAAGGGTGGGAGGTCAGTCAGACCCAGCAGAATGTGGCCGATGCATTCGGCAACGGAAGGCGCTTGGTGGTGACTATGAGCAACCCCGTGCGACCCGCGACCGCGACTTATTTGTTCTCCTACACACTTTACGAAAACAGCAGTGCGGTATTCATGGGTTTCGGCCTGCAAAATACACGGGACTTCGACATCCGTCTGATGGACTCGGCGCCGATGGTCGGTGCAAAACTTTTTCCCGGCAAGTCCGTGGAGCAAGTGTTGACATTGAATGGATCCGCCGGAGCGGAAGCCGCGAAAGTCCAAGCGGGACCGACACGTGAATCAGCGAACAGCTTGATGCTCACCTGCCTGAAGGATGGGCAAAGGCGCACGGTGGTCTGGGGCGGATTGGCCAATCAGGATTTCGGAAAGTGGGCAGCCGTGAGCGATGGCGCGATGGAATTCACCGCCAAAGATCCCGTGGGCCGACTGGTGGATGCCGGCCAAACGTACTGGGCGAACGACACTTTTTATCTAGATGTGGCGACGCCCGATCCCTTCTTGGCACTGGAACAATATGGGCGGGCCATGCGACTTGCTAACCACGCGAATCCGAATGTTTACGATTTCCCAGTGTTGTGCGGATGGTCGGTGGGGGCTATAAGCCATCTGCCTGGAATCAATAATTCCCAAAAACTGGTCGGAGAACTGGAAGCTGCGCAGAAAGCCGGAGTGACCAAATACACCAAAGTCGGTATCCGCTTGGAGCCTGACACCTATTGCAATTTTAATGGAAATACCGAACAAGGTTGGTGGGACGATGCGCATTGGGCGCAATATGGCCATCTGGTGCCGCCTTACGACACCTTTGCCAAATGGGGCACCGCGATTCGTGAACGCGATGGCATTCCCTATACTTATTTCCAGGTTGGCATGCCGTCGGACGACTACGCGCGTGCATTTCCGGGCCACATGCTGTTCAATGACATCAGCCGCTTGCAGGTTTCTCATTCGCACCATCAACCGTTGGTCAGCTACGACTACACCGATCCGGATTTTCAAAAACACATGCGGGAAGTTTGGTCGCGCTTGCGGCGTGACGGCGTTCGCGGCATCAAGTTCGACTATCCGGAAACCGGCTGGCGTCCCGAAGGTGGTTTTGAAAATCGCCACGCCACCACCGCCTTTGCCTACCGCGAAGCATTTAAGCTCTGCCGTGAAGGCTTGGGCGCGGATGCGTTTATTGACGAACGGAACTTGGGCGAATCTGGCCGCCCCTGTCTGGATGTCACGGCAGGTATCGTGGACACCCAGCGCAACTGGTCGGATTCTAACGGTTTTGAACCGGCTATGATCAGCATCGGCGGCCTGCGCTGGTATAAGAACCGCACGGTCTTCAATTATTTCCCGGACACCAAGGCGGTGCATGGCTGCACGCCTGAGATCCGCCAGTCCATGCTGACGATGGTTTTCCTGACCAGCGGGCGGATTGATTTGGCGACATCATTCACCCTCTTCACGCCGGAGATCGTCCACGACTTCTCGCGCATCTATCCGGCTTACCGCGAACCTTTTACCGCGCGTCCGCTGGATACCTTCACCGGTGTGGTTCACCCGCAAGTTTATGATTTGGAACTCACGCCGGACTGGCATCAGGTGGCGTTGTTTAACACCTCTGCGAAGGCTGGCCCGGTGGCGGTGGCTTTGAGCGGTGATCGGGTTACTGCTGGTGCGATCGGCCTCGATTCCGCCGCGTCCTATTATGTTTATGATTTCTGGTCCGACACTCTGCTCGGGAAATTTCCGGGTACGGCAAAGATAGAAAAGGAACTGGGTCCGTCGCATTGCGCGATGCTTTCCATCCGCAAGGTGCAATCGAACCCACAAGTGCTCTCCACCAATCGCCACGTGCTGCAAGGCTGGGTGGATCTGGCGGATATGAAATGGGATGCCGCTGGCAAGAAACTCAGTGGCGTGGCCAAGGTGATCGGCGGCGAGCCTTTCCGCCTCGTGCTGGCGGGCAATGGCAGCAAGCCTCTCAAAGTTACTGCTAACGATGCCGTGGCGCGAATGGAGCCACACCCTGCTGGCGATGAGTTCACGACACTGGTGCTGGAACGGAAAGAAAATGGCGCAGTCAACTGGAGCGTGGACTTCGAATGAATCGTCGTTTGAGCAACCAATGAAGTATACCATCGCCATTCAGAATCCCAGCCCGAAGTCAGACGAGGATGCCACTCATCCACCATTGTTGTGGATAGCTTTTGCCCGTGACGGATCAATTGATGCTTTTTAATTCGACGGTATCGGTGGCGGATTCGATGGACTTGATGAGGGCGGTGACTTGGGCGACATCTGCTTCTTTCATGCCGTTGGCGGGCATGTCTTTTTCGAGTTGGTGGAGGCGTGGGATCATTGGTTTGGCGGCGGCGCCGTAGGCACCGAGGGCTTTGAGGCAGCGGGGAACGCGGTCGCCCTTGCCCCATTTATCGAGTTCCAAGACCACAAAGCATAATTCCATGCCTTCCTTGATCTTGTGCTTGGCGAAGAGATCAAGGCCCGAAAGGCGGATGCCGGCGGCAAACATTTCGCCGCTCGGGGCTGGTGTGATGATCGCTTCACGAATGGCGGGGAGCAGTGGTTTGATTTCCTCATAGCTGAGTTGTTGATAAATGCCGCCGATGTCGCCACGGGCGCGACCGTCTTGGTTTTTTAATCCCGCGGACACGGCTTTGAGGAGCAGAGTTTTATCGACGTTGCCGAGGGATTTTTTCAGCATTTTTCCAAAAACATTGAAGCACAGATAACGTTGTTCCATGCCGCGCGGATCTTCGGCGGTGGGTGGTAGGGTGAGTTTTTCTAACAAAATTGGCAACGTGGACATGGCGGGTTCGCCGATACCCGCCAATGTCTCGGCGGCCTTGATGCGGGTCCAGATGTCTTTATCGGAGAGAAGTTTTGTCAATGCGGGAACAGCAGGTGCACCAGCGGTTTTGATTTGAGCGAGGCCATCGCAGGCGCCGTAGCGGGTTTCTGGGTGCGTGGAGCCGAGCATTTTGATGAGAGCGGCGACTGGTTGCTCACCCTTGCGGCGTCCAAGTGCCATGGCGGCGCGATCACGGACGATGGGAGACCAGTTGCTTAGTGCTTCGAGAAGTTGATCGGGGCTGAGTTTGTCGTAGGCACTGTTGCGATCTTTATTGTCCCAGCCGCGACCATCGAGAATCAGAGACTTGGCAGTGGCGGCATCAATCTGTGGAGCGAGGTTGGGTTGTTTTCCGGTGAGTAGGATTTTTTTGAGTGGCATGGCGTAAGCTAACAGATAGTTGCCGCTGGCATCCCAGTTGGCATAGCTATCGTTGCCAATCTCAGGCGGACCTAGGTGGACGAAATTTCCAGAGGCACCGCGTGCTAGGTCGAAATACCAAGAGCCAAATTCGTTCATCCAAGCGCCGGTGGCTTGTGGTCCTGATAAAGCAACTCCGGGCATGGACCAGACGATGTTGAAATAATTTCCCGTGTGACCGCAATCACGTTCTGATCCGAAGGACGAAGTGGACATGCGTGAAAAGAACTCTGCACCCTTGTCTTCGCCGAGTAAATTGAACATTACTCCGACCATGCCGCACTTGCCATTGTCTTCGTGCGTTTGCATCCATGGAACGTGGTCACCGTAGGGGATGCAACCCTTGCCGATGTAGAATCGCAGCAGCTTGGTACTGCGTTCGATGGCGAGATCGAGAGCTGGGTCTTTCACGCCGGCGATGCGCGCCATTGCCATCGCGGTGGTGAGCGGTACGCCAGGAGAGTTCATCATTCCGTAGCCGAAAAGTCGTCCGTCGGGTTGGGCAAATTTATGCCCCCATGAGCCGACCGCGCTTTGACCATTAGCGGCTTCGAGTGCGAGACGCTTCAGACCAGGCATGACCGATACATCACCGGTGGCAATTTTGTATTCGGCGAGAAACATCATGACGTAGCCGTAGTACCACGTCGCCATCGAGTCGGCGGAGAAATTTTCTGCCCACTCGGTTTCCTTCTTGATCAGCGGCAAATAACTCGGGTCACCACTGGCTAACAAAGCAAGCGCATTGAGTGAACGTGGGATGGGGTTGATGCGTTTGGCATAGGTGGGATCCGCCATTCGTTCGGCGAGATCTTTGCTGCCTTGTTCGAGAATGAGTTTCGATTTTGGGCAATTGTAGGGAGCAGTGGTGCTGTAGGTTCCGAGCACGGGAATTTTCACCACGACTTCTGACGAGCTACCAGCGCGCCAGCGGGTTAGGCTGAGATTTCCTTTGCCGGCATCCGATTCCGCAATGGTCAGTGCCTTACCGATTTCGGTGCGTGGGTCATAGGAAAATGGCTTGCCGCCGACGCCGAGAATCACGTCACCAACTGCAAGTATACCATCGGCGGGAGTGTCTTTTTCCACCTTGGTGATGGAGATTTGGCGGGCCACTGTGGTGACCATTTTTTCACAATACATCCAGCCGCGAGCGCCTGTGGCGCCGAGGTTCCAATCGTGATTAGCACCTGCGGGGATCGCTTCGCCCTTAGTGAAATCGGGCATGGTGATCGACTTGATTTTGCCAGCGCCGAAAACATTGCTGGGGATGGCAAAAATGGCGAGAGTTGCCAGAGAAATGAGTGTTTTTTTCATGTATTTATTTTTTGAGTTGTATCATCGATTCGGCAAGTCCTTTGCCGATACTGCCGAGAATTTTTGCTGAGCCGAGGTAGTGGTATCCTTGATTGGAAACGCCTTTTTCAATCACCAATCGTTCGCGGTCGGATAGGCCTTCAGCGAGCAGTTTATCCAATGCTGCTTTATCCTCTACTGCTGCTGCTTTTTTTCCCTTAGCTGTGGGCTTCTTTGCTTGTTGTTTGATCTTGTCTCTCTTGGCGCAAGCAGCGTCTAGTTCTAGGTCCCAATACTTCTCCGTCATCACGGCCGCTACGTTGCCTTTGAACTCTGGCAAAAGTGTTGGCGCGGCCATGGCACTGCGTAAATTCAACTTGTGGTCCGGCTTGTCAGACGGCACTGACGGTCCACCTACTCCGAGAACTCCGATGGCGAAGGGCATTTTCGGCGCATTCAAATCCTTGCGCACATCGCGGATAAAGTGTGCCATCGTGGTACTATAAGCATCGTAGCCGCCGGGTTTATCGCGGTTCGGATAAGTGCCTTGGTCTACGAGGTCATTCCAGCCTTGGAACCAAGCGAAGCCAGCCAGTTCGTATCCCTGAGCGGCGTCGTATTCAGGCGCCACTCGTTTGATGTCGCCGATCACTTTTTTTACATGTTCGATCATCAATCGATAATATACTCCAGTTTCCTTTTCTTTGTCAGCTTTCATGGTGGCGATGTCTTTGCCCTTCTTTTGGAGATCGACGAGCTGCGTTTCGCTAAACGTATAAGGTCCCGCACTTGGTGGGCGGAAATCCGTATTAAGGCTTTTTCCGCCCCATGATGTTTTGATCAATAAAATCGGCGCATCAGTGGACTTCTCCATGTAAAGGCCGAAGGTGAATTCAGGGCCGATCTTTTCTGTCGCGGCGCCAAATCCCGCGCTGAGTTTTCCGGTCTGTTCCGTCGTGTCATCTCCGCTACAACCGATTGAGGAAATCCACACCCGTTCACAAACTTTCGGTTTGCCATCGGGACCGAGCATGTCTGCGAGCATTGGTTTGGTCGCCGGATCCATACCGATGTGTTCGAAGGTGCTGATCTTGGCGTGGCCTTGCATGTTCGACTGCCCGGCGAGGATGTAGACTTGCAAAGGTTTTGCCTGCAATTGATTCGTGAGAAAAAGTGCTGCCAGCGACAAAAGAACGTTAGGGAAATAGCGAAGTATTAGTATCATATTATCGGAGTAATTTCATCAATACGGAGGGTGGATGCAATCTTTATCATTTTGTTCCAAAAGTGGTTTTGAGTTTAGCTAGACGGGCGTGCGGCAGGATTTATTTTTTCGATGAGACTATTGGATTGCCGGTAGCCGCCAAATGCGACATAACCGATCGGTAGCCGATTGATTCGTTATAAAAAAATGAACGATGTAATCAAAATGCTACGTAACGATCTGGGAAAATTGTTGTCATGCAAGATTGTAAAAAACCAAAAACAAATAGGCCCATATAAACATTCTACTATATGAATAATAATATACTTACACTGCTCTCCCTCATGCTCGTTTTGTCGCTTCAAGCTGCCGATGTATCGAAACCTAACATTGTGCTAGTCATGGCCGATGATCAGGGTTGGGGCGATACTGGTTATAATGGGCATCCCGAACTCAAGACGCCGAACCTCGACGACTTAGCGAAGACTGGCTTGCGCTTGAATCGTTTTTACTCTGGGCATTTCAATTGTTCGCCCACGCGCGCTAGTGTCATGACGGGGCGAAATCCTAACCGCATGGGTACCTTTGGCCCCGGTTTACCGATCCGCGTGCAGGAACTCACCGTTGCCAAAGTATTGCAGTCAGCCGGTTATGCAACGGGACATTTTGGCAAATGGCATCTCAATGGTCAGAGCGGTCCTGGGAAACCCGTGCTGGCGGATGATCCCCTTTCACCAGGGAAAATGGGTTTCGATCAGTGGTTGTCCGCATCTAACTATTTTGACCTCAATCCGAGTCTCGGTCGGAATGGTGTCGCTGTGCAGTTGCAGGGTGACAGTTCCGATATTGCGACGGACGAGGCGTTGAAATTCATTGGTCAACAAGCCGCGGCGGGCAAGCCGTTCTTGTCGGTGGTGTGGTTTGGTTCACCTCACGTGCCGCACAATGCCTTGCCTGCTGATAAAGCCGCCTACAGCAAACTGCCAGAGAAGGAGCAGAATTATTTCGGCGAAATCACTGCGATCGATCGCAGCGTGGGACGTTTGCGCACGGCATTGAAAGAGTTGAAAGTTTCCGATAACACGATCTTTTGGTATTGCAGTGACAACGGCGGACATGAGGGGCCGAAGTCCACCTGCAACTTGCGTGGCCAAAAAGGCTCCATGTGGGAAGGCGGTCTGCGCGTGCCTGGCCTCGTCGAGTGGCCTGCGCGCATTGCAAAACCATTCACTAGCGAGACGCCATGTTCCACACTCGACATGTATCCCACCATCCTCGAAGCCACGGGGGCTGTGGCGCAAAACCAGATTCAACCTCTCGACGGAATTAGCCTAATTTCTTTATTTGATCGCAAGACAGATGCGCGCTCGAAACCCCTTCCTTTCTGGAATCATGGGGCTGCTCTTCGCGGCCACGCTGTGTGGCTCGACTGGCCCTACAAGCTCCATACCGATCCCGTGGGCGAGGGTGTGAAAAAAGGACCTGCGGGGAGTCCTCCCCAACTCTACGACATCTCGAAAGATCCCAAAGAAACCACCGACCTCGCGGCAAAGGAGCCCGAGCGTGTGGCAAAAATGATCGCGGCACTTGACGTTTGGAAAGCATCGGTGGAAAAAAGTTTAACCGGCGCGGACTACGGAGGGAAGCTGATAGAAATTATTCCTAAAAAACAGAAGATAACACCTAAAATAAAATGAACCAAAAAAATCTAACAAGACGAGCGTTTGTCACACATACTACTTCCCTAGTAGCAGGAACCATCATCTCGGCAAAGCTGGGTGATCTTTACGCGCAGGAGGCTTCAGCTCCAGGACCTTTTCAGGCGATGGGCACGCGCGCTGGTGAAGTGACCGATACGACTGCGATTGTGTGGACGCGGCTCACGGCAGCGCCCAAGCGAGTGGTTGGGAGTAGCGGCGTCCAGCATAAGAAAGACAAGGCGAAAAAAGACAAAAACCAGTCGAAACTCACTGTGCCTGTCGATCAACTTGAAGGTGCGTGCCCAGGCGCGACGGGGCGATTACAGTTGCGCTATGGCACACGTGAGGATTTGAGCGACGCCAAAGTCACCGAAGTCAGCGCTGCGCTGGCTGACAATGATTTCATCTGCGCGTTCCAACTCAGCAGATTGAAACCTGGCACGGTGTATTACTACCAAAGTGAGATTGCAGGGGCTGCGAAAGAATCAGCGTTTCGCGGAAAATTCGAGACCGCACCGGTAGCCGATGTGCTGGGCAATTTGCGTTTTTGTGTAATGACCTGCCAAGATTATGCCGACCGCGGACATCCCGATGGGCATGAGATTTATCCGTCGATGGCGTCGCTGAAACCGCAGTTTACCTGCCTCACGGGCGACCTCGTTTATTATGATAAAGATCAAGGTGATGCGGTGGCCGTGACAGAACGTTTGGCGCGCTATCATTGGGAACGCATGTTCAGTCTGCCACGCTTGGTGGAGTTTAACAGCAATCATTCAACCTATTGGCTGAAAGATGACCACGACACCCTAAAGAACGACTCATGGCCGGGTACGACTTCCGGTGAATTCACCTTCGAACAAGGGCAAAAGATTTTTCGCCAACAGGCACCCCTGAATCACGATGGGCCGAGTTATCGCACGGTGCGTTGGGGTCGCGACTTGCAGGTGTGGTTTTCCGACGGACGAGATTTTCGCTCAAAGAACAATGCTGCGGACGGTCCCGAAAAAACGATCTGGGGCGCGGAGCAAAAAGCGTGGTTTAAGCGCACCATCAAAGAAAGCAATGCCACGTGGAAGGTGCTCGTATCGCCGACGCCACTGGTTGGGCCAGACCGAAAAGATAAAAATGACAATTATTCCAACGAGGGCTTTCAACACGAGGGCGATGAAATTCGCGCGTGGCTGAAGGCGAATGTGCCGGATAATTTTTTCGTCATCTGCGGTGACCGCCATTGGCAATACCACTCGGTGCATCCTGAGACTGGCGTACAGGAATTTAGCGCTGGTCCCGCGAGCGATGAGCACGCAGGCGGCACACCTGGATTCGATGCAAAGTATCACAAGTTCCATCGCGTGAAAGGTGGCTTTCTTGCGGTCACACTGCAGTCGGAAAAAGCGAAAAGTCGAATCACATTTGAACATCGCGACGTCATGGGGAATGTTGTTTACACATATAACAAAGAAATTATACTATGATCATAGTATATAAAAAAATCAAACTTGTCATCACGGCGCTATTCCTAACGCATTGTTTTGCCGCTGAGGTGAAAAAGCCTAACATTATTTTCGTTTTGTTTGATGACTTGGGCTACGGTCAGCCACAGAGCTACAATGGCAAGTCGGCATTGCGCACACCGAACCTTGATAAACTTGCGACACAAGGAATGCGTTTCACCGATGCGCACACGGGTGCCGCCGTCTGCACCCCGACGCGTTATGGCGTGCTCACGGGTCGTTATCCATCGCGCATCGGACAGTTCGGTGTGCTGACCACGTTCTCTAAGCCGATCATTCCATCGAGTCGCACGACAGTTGCATCGTTGCTTAAGCAACAAGGATATGCCACCGCTTGCATCGGCAAGTGGCACCTCGGCATGGACTGGGTGGACGGCAAGCCCGGCAGCGAACAGGAAGTGCCGCTCGGCGCCAAGATGACTGGCGGACCTACCGCACTCGGCTTTGATTATTTCTACGGCTTCACCCATGCGCGCAACATCGGCACCATCGTCGAGCAAGACCACGTTGTGAGTCATATTGAGCCTGTGGAAAATCAACCACTGATGATCAAGAAAGCAGTCGACTGGCTGGATCAACGCAAGTCCGACGAGCCGTTTTTTCTCTATTTTCCGATGGGCATTCCACATGAGCCGATTGTGCCATCAGACGAGTTCACCAGTAAGAGCGGTGCGCAGGATCTTGTGAAAAAAGATCCAAAATACGGAGACTGGCTTTTTCAAGGTGATGCGATGCTCGGCAAAATTCTCGAAGCTCTCGAACGCAACAAACTCGCTGAAAACACACTCATCATCGTCACCAGTGACAATGGGGCGGAACAGCGCGCCTACGAACCACTGCGTGAATCAAAACGCAGCATTTATGAAGGCGGACATCGAGTGCCATACATTGTGCGTTGGCCTAACAAGGTGAAACCCGGCTCGGTTAATGATCACACCGTCTGCCTCAACGACCTCATGGCCACCGCCGCCGAAATCACCGGCGCAAAAATTCTCGACAACGCCGGTGAAGACAGCGTAAGTCTTATTCCCGAGTTGTTAGGCTCCACAAAAACTGGCGCACGTGAGGCGACCATTCACCAGTCCGCAGCTGGCGACCTCGCGATCCGTCAAGGCCCGTGGAAAATGATTTCTCACAAAAATGGCACACGTGAACTTTACAACCTAGAAACTGATGTCAGCGAAAAGAATGATGTCTTCGCAGCGAACAAAGAGATTGTGGAAAAAATGACAACTCTAATGCAAGGCTACATCGCCAACGGACGCAGCACGCCTGGTGTCGCACAAAAAAACGATTTCGATCTTTCGCTCAAAAGTGGTGGAGGCAAAGCCAATCCTCAGAAGAAGAAAAAAGCAAAAGACGTAGGCAAAACAGAAGCCGAACGAAAACACGAAATGGAATTGGCGGCAGATGCATCGTTTGATTGAGAAATATCCACGACCTCGAAAATGAAACCTCGTATGATGGCACCTTTTGAAAGCTCATGAAACCCAAACGCCCAACCAAATCCAAAACTCTCTCGCCTGCGAAGACTGGCAGCGGCGGGGCTTCTCGGGATGCCGAGGGAGGACGCGAATCGACTTTCCGCGAAGTGGTCGGCATGATTCAAGACGCTCGGAAGCGGGCGTTGCAGGCGGTGAATACCGAGCTGGTAGATCTTTACTGGCACCTCGGCGCTTTCATCAGCGGGAAAATTGAGACAGCGGCGTGGGGCGAGGGAGTGGTGGATGAACTGGCGCGCTTCATCGCGAAACAGCATCCCGACATCAAGGGATTCACGCGTCGGAGCTTATTTCGGATGCGGCAGTTTTTTGACATCTATAGGGGTGAGCCAAAAGTGTCACCGCTGGTGACACAATTGCCGTGGACGCACAATCTGCTCATCCTCTCGAAGTGCAAGCGACCCGAGGAGCGCGAGTTTTACCTGCGGCTGGCGGTGCAGGAAAAATGGAGCAAGCGCGAACTGGAGCGGCAACTGAATGGTGCGTTGTTTGAGCGGGCAGTTCTCGCTCCGCCAAAAGTGTCAGCAGTGCTGACACAATTGCATCCTACCGCCGGGAGTGTGTTCAAGGACAGCTACTTGTTTGATTTTCTCGATTTGCAGGAGGGCCATTCTGAAGGCGACCTCCAGCGCGGACTCGTTGCCAATTTGAAGAAGTTCCTCATCGAACTGGGGCGGGATTTCGCCTTCGTCGGCGAGCAATACTTGCTGCAAGTCGGCGGTCGAGATTTTCGACTCGACCTGCTGTTTTTTCATCGTGAATTGCAGTGCCTCGTGGCGCTCGAGTTGAAGATTGAGGAGTTCCAGCCCGAGCATCTCGGCAAACTCGAATTCTATCTCGAAGCTCTCGACCGCGATGTGCGAAAACCGCACGAGCGTCCATCCATCGGCGTGCTCCTGTGCGCGACCAATGACAACGAGGTGGTCGAGTATGCCCTGAGCCGCTCCGCCTCGCCGGCACTCATCGCGGAGTATCAAACGCAACTCCCGAACCGGGCGCTGCTGTTGAATAAACTTCACGAATTTTACGAACTGGCGCAGTCGTCCGCAGAGCTTACCATGAAGGAGCACAAGCTAAGGAATACAAAAAACGAAAACACTAAGTAAGCCATATGAAATTTTCACAGATCGTTATCTCTGCTTTTTTGTTGATCGGAATCGGTAATGTATTTTCTGCAGAAAAGCCCCTTGAGCCAGTGCGCATCAGTGCCGATGGAACACACTTTATCCTGAAAAATTCAGGTGTAGTTTTCAAGCCGTGGGGGTTCAATTTTTTGGGCAAACAGGACACCCTATTGGAAGAATATTGGGGAGAAAAATGGCCGTCGATTCAAGAAGCTTTTCGCGAGATGAATAAGCTCGGCGCGAATGTGATCCGCGTTCATTTGCAACTGTCCGTTTACATGTCGGCGCCAGATCAGACGCGAGCAGAGGAGTTAAAGCGATTGCGCCGCTTGCTTGATCTCGCACAGGAGTGCGGCCTCTATCTTGATGTCACGGGGCTGAGTTGCTACCATCTCGCGCAGGTGCCGAAGTGGTATGACGAACTCGACGAGGCACGGCGCTGGGACGTGCAGGAAAATTTCTGGCGGGCAATCGCGGAGACTTGCAAAGGTCATCCTGCGGTTTTTTGTTATGACCTGATGAATGAGCCGATCATCACCGAGGCAAAAGCTGGCGAACATCCCTGGCTCACTGGCGAGTTAGGGGGCATGCATTTCGTGCAACGCATTTCTAACAAGTTGGAAAAACGTTCGCAAAAAGAAATCGCCGCTGCATGGGTCGAGCGTCTAACAAAAGCGATCCGCAAAGTCGATCCTGATCATCTCATAACTGTGGGTGTGATTCCGTGGGCACAAATTTGGCCGAATGCGAAGCCGGTTTTTTATTCCGCCGAGGGCGCAAAATTTCTCGATTTTGTTAGTGTCCATTTCTATCCGCAAGCAGGCAAGGTGAAGGAAGCGATCACAGCCTTAAAGGTCTATGATATCGGCAAGCCGATCGTCATCGAGGAGACATTCCCGATGAGTTGTTCGCTTGCAGAACTCGATGAATTCATCCAAGGTTCTAACGGCATCGCGGAAGGCTGGATCAGTCATTATTTTGGTAAAACAATCGCGGAACATCGTAAAGAAAATGATATCAGAAATGCGATCATCGCTGATTTTCTCGTATACTGGCAAAAGAAAGCACCTGCTCATTGATCACCACTTATCTCTAACAAATCTATGAAACATACTATCCTTCTCCTCGCCGTTTTGTTGCTTACTCCTTTGCACTCCGCTGAGCGCAAGCCTAACATTATTTTCATCATGGCCGATGATCTGGGATGGACGGACACAGCAACTTATGGCAGCAAGTACTACGAGACGCCGAACATTGATAAACTTGCCATACAGGGCATGAAGTTTCTGAGCCACCACCATTGCCAAAATTGCACGCCGACCCGCGCTGCTTTGATGAGCGGTCAATACGGCGCACGCACCGGCATGTATACTGTTGGTGGCATTGGCCGATTCGACTGGAGCTCGCGTCCACTACGACCTGTAGATAACGTCACCGATCTTCCACTCGATCGCGACATCATCGCCAAGCAACTTAAGGTCGGTGGCTACGTTACGGGGATGTTTGGCAAATGGCACATTGGTGAAGGTGGTGCGTTTCATCCCGGCAAGCGTGGCTTTGATGAAGCCATCGTCAGTGCTGGTGTGCATTTCAATTTCAAAACTAACCCTGCGACTGATTGCCCCAAAGGCGAATACCTCGCCGACTTCCTTACCGATAAGGCGGTGGATTTCATCACCCGCCACAAGGAGGAGCCATTCTTTCTCTACCTGCCGCATTTCGGCGTGCACTCGCCATTTCAGGCGAAGCCCGATCTCATCGAGAAATTCAAACCCAAGCCCGGCGTCGGCGGTCACAACAATCCGACCTATGCAGCGATGATTGCTAGCGTGGACGAAAGCGTTGGCCGCGTGATGAAGACGCTCGATGAATTAAAACTCGCCGACAACACGGTGCTGATCTTCGCCAGTGACAATGGTGGCGTGGGCGGTTACGACCGTCCCGATGGACTGTTACGCGAGGCGGGCAAGGAGGACCAGAGTGCGAAGAAAAAAACGCCCGACGACGAAGACGGCAGCGGCATCACCGACAACGCTCCGCTCCGCAGCGGCAAGGGCAGCCTTTACGAAGGCGGCACGCGCGAGCCATTCATCGTCCGTTGGCCGGGCGTGACCAAGCCTGGCTCCACTTGCGAAATTCCGACCGCTCACGTGGATATCTTTCCGACTTTTCTCGAACTCGGCGCTGCACCAAAACCGCGTCAGGTCCTCGATGGTGAGAGTCTGGTAAAACTTTTCCGCGATCCCGCCGCGAAGCTCCAGCGCGACGCCATTTTTCAGCACTTCCCCGGTTATCTTGGGTTGGGGTCGAGTTGGCGCACGACTCCCGTTAGCCTGATTCAGATGGGTGACTGGAAACTCATGGAGTATCTCGAGGACGGCAAACTCGAGCTCTACAATCTCCGCGATGACGTCGGTGAGAAGAAGAACCTCGCTGCGGAAATGCCAGATAAAACCAAAGAACTATTAGCTCGCCTCGTCGCATGGCGTAAGGAAGTCAACGCGCCGATGCCGACCAAGAACGACGTGACAGCAGCGCCTAAGACTGAGAAGAAAAAAGGGAAAGGAAAAGGCAAGGCGAACGCGGAGTGAGCCTTCCGAATTAGGCCATCCGTACTGCCACAAAGATTTTATTACTAACTACACCATGAAGCGTCTTTTTATTTTATTATCGTTCTTCACCATTACGAGTTCCTCCTTCGCCGCGAAGCCGAACATTCTCTTCCTGCTCAGTGACGACCACAGCTATCCGTTTCTGAGCTGTTATGGAGATAAGAATGTCAAGACTCCGACGCTGGATCAGCTCGCCGCCGAGGGGATGAAGTTCCATCGTTTTTTCACCACCGCGCCACAGTGCGTGCCCTCCCGCGCCTCGCTGATGACGGGGCGCTCACCGGTGGCGGCGCGGATCACCCGCTTTTCTTCGCCACTGGCGAAAGACGAGATCACGTTGCCCGAGTTGCTCCGATCGCAGGCGGGATATTTCACCGGCATTTGCGGCCGCAGTTATCATCTCGATGGCTCTGGAAAAAATTCCAGCAAAGAGATAGGGGAACTCTTTGAAAAATATAAACTCAAGACCTTTGCAGAACGAGTGGATTTTCTCAACGTCTGTGCGGATAATGTCGTGGCATCGCAGTTGGAAACATTTCTCGACCAGAAACCGGCGGAGAAACCGTTTTTCATGTGGGCCAATTTCAGCGATCCGCATCATGAGTGGAACGCTCCCGCCGAATACCGCCCAGACCCCGCCACTCTCACCTTGCCCGCCCACTGGCCCGATCTGCCCGGTGTGCGTGCGCAGTTGGCGGACTACTGCGCCGAGGTGAACCGCTTGGACTCCACTGTCGAGGGTGTTCTCGCAGTGTTGAAAAAACGCGGCCTGCTTGATTCGACCGTGATTTTTTTCATTGGCGACAACGGTGCCGCCCTCCCTCATGGCAAAGGCTCACTTTATGACCCTGGCTGCAACGTGCCTTGTCTCGTTCGCTGGCCGGGAGTTGTGAAACCTGGGACAGAGTCGCGCGAACTTCTAAGCGGTGAGGACTTGGCACCGACCCTTCTTGCCGCCGCTGGTGTGGCCTCGGGGCCTAAAATGAGCGGAGTGAGTTTTCTGCCTTTGCTGAAAGGTGAGACGCACGAGCCTCGGAAACATGTCTTTCTCGAACGCGGTCCACATGGCAGCGCCCCAGTAACTGTGAATATGGCTAACAGCGGCTACGACCTCTCCCGGGCCGTCCGCAGCGATCACTACAAGTTGATCTACAACTGCACGCCGTGGCTTCCCTACTCGCCGGTGGATTCCGCTGGCGGGGGGGCATGGAACCAGATGCGGCAAGCCAAGGAGCAGGGGAAACTTTCCGCTGGATTGGTCACGACTTACTTTGCCACCCCGCGTCCGGTCTATGAACTCTATGACCTCGATGCCGATCCTTCGGAGTTGAACAATCTCAGCGGCAAACCTGCGGTTGCTGCGGTGGAGCGATCGCTTCGCCTCGCCCTAACAGAAAAAATGATCCTAGATTTCGACTACCTGCCGTTGCCTGATCTCATGGCTGGCGGCGCTGGCAAGGGCGTTGGCAAGAAGCCGAATGGCAAGGGAAAGGAGAAGGCGGAGTGAGTCTCCCAGAATTTTGCAATCCCACTGCACTAACCATTTTATGAAACAAGTTCTTTTTCTTCTAACAATTTTCGCGCTATCGCCGCTTCACGCTGATGAACGCAAGCCGAACGTGGTGCTGATTCTCATCGACGACTTCGGCTACGAATGTGTCACCGCCAACGGCGGAGAAAGTTACAAAACGCCCGTGATGGACAAGCTCGCCGCGACTGGTGTTCGCTTCGAGCAATGCCATGCGCAGCCACTCTGTACGCCGACGCGCGCACAGTTGATGACAGGAATTGGCAATCGCCGCAACTACACCCAATTCGGTCATCTTGATCCGTCGCAGAAGACATTTGGCAATCTCCTCAAGGGAGCTGGTTACGCGACATGCATCACAGGAAAATGGCAACTTGCGGGCGATTTTGCGGGTCCTGCGCATTTTGGTTTTGATGAATACGCGCTTTGGCAGCTCAACCGCCGTCCAGGACGATACAAAAATCCCGGGCTCGAAATCAATGGCAAGCAAATCGACTATACCAAGAACGAATACGGTCCCGACAATGTCAACGATTACGCGCTCGATTTTATCACCCGTAAAAAAGACGCGCCGTTCTTCTTGTATTATCCGATGATCCTCACGCACGATCCTTATGATGCGACGCCGGAGAGCGCCGATTATCTCGAAGAAAAAGCCGGCAAAAGTGTAACGAAACACGAGCATTTTTCTGATATGGTCGCGCACGCCGATCAACTTATCGGCACCGTCATCGCCAAACTGGAAGAACTCAAGCTGCGCGACAATACTCTCATCCTGATCCTTGGCGACAATGGCACTGGCAAAGGCATGCCATCGCGCTTCAAGGGTCGTGAAGTGATCGGCGGCAAAAGTACGTCCACAATGTGGGGCACGCACGTGCCAGGAATCGGCAACTGGCCGGGCCATTTCGCTAGTGGAAAAGTGAACGCTGACATGATCGACACCACCGATTTTCTGCCGACGATTTGTGAAGCAGTGGACCTGCAGGTGCCCGCAGAGTTAAAAATCGATGGTCGTAGTTTTCTCCCACAATTGCGTGGTGAAAAAGGCAATCCGCGCGATGCTCTCTACGTCTGGTATAATCCCACGGGTGGCGAGAAAGCGGTGTTTGAGTTCGCGCACGATCAGAATTACAAACTCTATGCCGACGGAAAGTTCTACCATGCCGCCAAAGATGATCTCGAAAAATCTCCCCTCGCCGCCGATTCGTTAGATGAAACCGCGAAAGCCGCAAAGGTAAAACTACAAGCATTACTCGATCAACACAAAGATCCGCGTCTGGATTTCTTCATGAAGAAGGGCAAGGCTCACGGGCTTATTTCAGGCCTCACTGCCGATACAAGCAAAGCCGCCACGCCTGCCGCTCAACCTGCTGAGTCCATGGCAACTCGTTTCGACCTTCGCGATCTCAATCATGATGGCAAACTGAGTTGGGAAGAATTCCAAAAAACTGCCACCGATAAAGAAGGAGCGAAAGCCCGCTTTGCGATGTTCGATACCGACAAAGACGGCATTGTCACGCGTGAGGAATTTTTGAAAAATGGCAAATAGACGCGAAGGCGTTAGCAGATACGCAGCTCGTTAGAAAAAACATAACCTCCCGCAGAATCTCTGTTTCCATGGCGTAGCCATGAAGGACGGTAGACGTGGGTTTCAACCCTGATCTTTATACACATCTCACACGCCGTTTTCCCTTGGTATTTATGCAAAATGGAAATTTCTAAAAATAAAGCTCGTACAAATCATGCAATTGTTTAAATCTTTCTGTGCGGAATCGCACGACG
>CAIRGO010000108.1 GCA_903878115.1 Akkermansiaceae bacterium
GACCGTATCGGTTGCCGCGCCGCCTCCAAAGTTCAAAGTTCCTGTGCCCAAGGCCGTGGCACTGTTGATGTGGAGTTTGGGAACCAAACTGGTTCCTGCAGAAAGCGTGACACCACCCGTCATGGCGGTGTTGTCGCCAGAGAGGATCAGAATGCCGTTGTTCGAGACAGTCGTCAGCCCGGTGTAGGTATTGTTGCCGGAGAGCACCCATGTGCCCACGCCGGTCTTGGACAAGACTACCGAACCGCCACCGCTGCCATTGGTGATATTGCCAGAAATCGTGTTGAGACCGACGTTGGTACCACCCAAAGTCAGGGTCTTGGCTCCTGCGGCGGTGGACGAGACGCCACCACCCAGAGTGAGGATGTTGGCACTCGAACTTGCGGTATTGTTGTTGTTGATCGTTGCCTGGCCTGCGCCATTGAGTTGAATCGGACGGTTAGTCAGTGTCAGTGTTGCAGCGGAGGCAGCCCCATGCGTGATGGTTCCGTTGTCGATACGGATCGGGTTCGTGCCGTCGCTGATCGCGGAGGCGTGATTGAGGTTGACTGTGCCGCCACCACTAATGGCCAAGTTGGCGGTTCCGATGGATCCGCTGGCATTGGCGTTCACAATGTTAGAGGCACCTGTTGTCAAACTCAGACCGGCAACACTGTTCGCAGCATTGAGATTATGGGTCGCGCCAGTTCCGCCAAATCCGCTGTTAAATGACAAGGTATAGGCGCCGCTGATCGAATAGTCGAAGTTCGGGGTCACTGCCCCGTTGGTTGATTCCTGAAACCGCATGCTCGCATCACCAAGCAGGACGACCTGCGGAATCGTTTTATTGGGACTGCCGCCGTAGCTGTTCCGATTATTGATGGCCGAATTGGAGCCCATGTAGATGATCGTCTGTCCCGGCGTGCCAAGCACATTGTCGATGGTCGCGTTGTGCTGGGACGTAAAACTCATCTGCAAGGTGACGTTGTTGCCAATCCAAAGGTCGCCATTAAAGGTGGGGATTGTATTGGCGGTCGCACCGATGTTGAATGCCAACGTCTTGTCGGGAAGCACCACATTGATGGTTCCGGTCGGGATACCGCCGTTCCAGTTGACGCCGACGTTCCATCCATCCGTGCCGCTAGAGGTAGCAGCGCCGGTGTAGGTGGTGGTGCCGGACAGCCCTCCAGCACCCACGGTCAAGATCACGTCGTTGCCGCTGGTGCTGATCGTCGCGTTCCCCCTGGTCGCGCTGCCATTGGCTAATACAAGCGAGCCGGCTCCAGAAGATGAGCCTGCGGTGATCAAGGTGTAGACGCCAGCCGGGGTTCCGGCGGTCGGGGTTCTGAGAAGAAAGGTGTTGGTACCGTTGATTACCAAGCCGCCCGTGACGGCGATCCCGTCGGGAGTGGTTACGGTGGAGGGCAGATCGAAAATGCCGGTGCCGCCATCGAGGGTCAGGGCGCTGGCGGTGGCGTTGGTCAATGTGATAGCGCCGATGGCGTTGGAGGCACCCGGCGAGATAACGCCGCCGGAGCCAACTGTGGACACACCGGCGAAGGTGCTATTGCTGGCAAAATGCCCATTGCTCACACTCAGGCCGCCGGTCAGATTGCTGCCGTTGAGCTGGAGAAAGCCGCCATTGACGAATGTCATACCGGTGTAACCGTGTGCTGCGTTGAGGGTCTGGATGCCTGCGCCCGTCTTGGTCAGAGTCATACCGGTCGCTCCCTCTGCAATCGCACCTGTGTAGCTCGAGTTCGAGCCTGCGACGGTGTTAAGGGTCAGGTTGGTCAAGCCGTCGTATCCGCCCTGAACGGTTGCATTCGATGGGCCACCCAAAGCAGTGGTGAATCGGCCCCTGAGAGGGTTGGATCCGGTGAGTCCACCCAAGGTCAAGGTGGTGGTGGTGGTTCTCAAGCCGATGGATCCAGTGCCCGCCACGCTGGCCGAGCTAAAGGGGCTGTTTTGCAGAGCCGTGGCGCTGCTCAAGCTCAGAGTGCCTGCGGTGATGGTGGTTGGCCCGGTAAAGATGCCAGAGCCGCCTAGCGTCCATATGCCCGTACCGGCTTTTTCCAAACCACCGGACGAAAACTGCGGGAGACCCAGATCGATCTGACCCGCACCCGTGCCGCCGATGATCAACTTACCACTGCCGCTGGCGGGGCTGGACGTGAAAGCGCTGGTGAATCTGAGCACTCCGCTGGCGTTGTTGGCCGTGATGGTTTGACTGGAGTTTGAGTTGAAAACGATGTTCATCACACGGTCGGTAGTTTCACCCGTTGCTGTGGAGACGTAGGTCAGGATCACACCCGCCTGCGCACTGCCGCTGCCGATGTCAACGGTGCCGTTGGCAACTGTGGTCGGCGCACCCAAGGAGCTGCTGGCTGTGCCGCCCACCACGCTGTTGAAGGACGAAACATTGACCGTGAAGCCGGCAGTCGTCTGCGGCTGGAAGGATGTCCGGCCCGTGTAGGTATTGGGACCGGAGATTGTGAGTGTGCCGGCGTAGGCTTTGTTGATCCCACCCGAACCGCTGATGATTCCGCTCAAAGTCTGATTGGAGGAGCTCCACAGCCGCAAGGTGCCGCCCGTTCCGGTGGAGATGTTACCAGAGTAGACCCCTGCTGGGCCGAACTGGGTGGCCGTGCTGTTGCCGATTTGAAGAATGCCACCCGTGTTGACAGTCATGGATCCCGAGGCAGGATTAAGGTTGCCCGTCAGGACCAGCGTGCCGCCATTATTGACCGTCATCGTAGAGGCAGCGTTGGTGTTGCTCGACAGCGTCAGCCTGCCAGCATTGACCTGGATGCCACCCGTGAAGTTGATGGCGCCGTTGATGTTCACCAAGCTGGAGCCGGACTTGAGGAGGCTGCCGCCGCCAGTCTGCAGTTCCGAGATGGCGCCGCCGATGTTGTATGTGGTTGTTCCGGCGTTATCGCCGTTGCCAGTCAGAGTGAGCGCGGATGCGCTGCTGGCCGTACAGAGCTGGATGTTGTTGTTGATGGTGTAATTGATGACGGGGTCAGCCGCGGGAGCGACGTTTTTGACGCTATTGAAGCTGATCGTGCCGGTGGCCGCAGAGAAGTTCAGGGCATCGCCCTGAAGGGTCATCGTGAGACTGGCACCAGAAGTCGCGCTACCAAAGCCGTTAAGCGTCAGAGTGCCCAACTCGAATGCCGAGCCGCCGTTGTTGAGATTGGCCGTCTGGGTGGACGGAACCGCCGTGTTCGGCAGCGAGGTGGTGGTATCTGCGAAAAAACGGATGGTGTTGAGGTTGCTGCTGACCGGAACGACGGGACCGGTCCAGAGACCTAGCGAGTTGGAGCCGCCGGTGAACCAGTCGAGAGCGGGAGTGGGGGTGCCGGTCACGTTGGAGCTGCCCCACGTGTAGGTGGTCTGAGCGCTCGAGAAAGATACTGCGAGGAGCGCGGCGAGTGCAGAGGCGAGCGGGAGGGAAAGACGGGCGGGGGATAAAATGCGTGATTTCATAATAGTTTGCTGAGGTTGGGATTATTGAAATTGTTAGGTTTTGTGTTGATACTTAGCGATCTGGGTAGCACTGCGAGTTCAGATTTCGAGCCACATTTATTACAAATAGTAATAAATGCAATCTTTTTTTAAAAAAAAATACATCCCTTTTCATGGGTAGGTTTTCGGTTGTTTTTGTTGGCATTTATTGAAAAAACGTGTTTTCCATCTTAACGAGCCGCAAAAAATCATTCTTTTGCATGATCAATAGAGTTTTCATCCCGTAGTGGATGACCCGATCATAGCCGCGGGATTTATCC
>CAIRGO010000109.1 GCA_903878115.1 Akkermansiaceae bacterium
GAACCTTGGCTCGTAACCGCAGTGCCATTTGCCGAACAGGGCGGTCGCGTATCCGCTTTTTTGGAAGACCCGCGAAAGGGTCGGCGTCGCCGGGGGAATCCCCGAATCAGGTTCGTTCCTGCCCACGATCACATCGACAATGCCAACGCGTTGTTGATAGCGCCCGGTGAGGAAGGCGGCGCGCGTCGGGCTGCACACCGACGAGTTGGAATGAAAGTCGGTGAATCTCATGCCTTCCTTCGCCATCCGATCAATCCGCGGGGTCTTGACCCAGCCCTTGTAAAGGCTCAGGTCTCCGCAACCGAGATCGTCTGCCAGGATGACAATAATATTGGGTGGCCGCTGCGCGGGTTCGGCGCTCAGGGCGGAAGCCATAGCAAAGGTCATTGCGGCGCTGATCGTGAGCTGTAGTATAGATGATGTCATTTTAGGAATACGGGTCAGGGGTCAGGGGGCCACCGGCAAGCGGCCCTTGGGTGCGCTGCGGCCGTCTTCCTTAAGTTTCTTGAGGAGCGCCTGGAGTTCCTTGCGTCTCGCCTCCTCCTTGAAGTAAAGGTTGGTGGTTTCACCCGGGTCTTTCGTGAGATCGTAGAGTTGTCCCAGGGCATCAGGTTCCTGCTCCGGCAGGGCGTATGGTGCCAGGTCGCCTTCGTATTTGTTTCCGCCCGATCCCTTGTGATCGAGGTATTTCCAGTTCCCCTGGCGGATCTGGAACTGGCCTTGAAAACTCTGCGTGAGAAGATGGGGCCGAATCGGCTTGTTTTCCGCCTGTTTTCCAAGCATCACTGGCAACAGGTCGAAGCTGTCCACCGCCACCTCGTCGGGAAGCGCGGTGCCGACGGCAGACGCGAGGGTGGCGAAGATGTCCGTGGTGTTCATCATCTGCGCGGTGACTTGTTGGCGAGGGATCTTCGAGGGCCAGCGGGCGATGAAGGGAACACGGTGGCCGCCTTCCCAGCCGTCGCGCTTCATGCCCCGCCAACCGCCGACTGCATCATGGTTGTGATCCTCGCGCATCCAAACAACATGACGGGTTTCGGCTCCATTGTCAGCGTGGAAGAGGATGAGCGTTTTGTCGTCGATCCCGTTTTCCTTGAGCAGGTCGATGAGGCGACCGACGAGGACATCGAGTTGATGCACGAAGTCCCCGCGCGGGCCGGCTTTGGTGGCACCGGAAAACTCGGGGGCCGGCAAAACCGGCGCGTGGGCGATCTGGGTGGAGAGCACCGCAAAGAATGGTTGGTCCGGGTGAGTCTTCCGGTGCGTGGTGATGAAGGCGCGCATCTTGTCGTAGAAGAGTAAATCCGCTTTCACGAACTCGTAACCAGGCGCCACCCATCCCTCGTCGTTGTCCCAGCGCCATTTGCCGTCCGGATTGGGCAGCGTTTCCCGGACGTGCTGGTGATCAGCACGCACGGGGACCATCCCGTTCTCGATGTAGAGGTAGAGCGGATCGGTGCACGGGCAGTTCGGGGTGACAAACGATTCGTCGAAGCCGCGGGCGTTCGGGCCATCGACCAGCGGGGTGCTTTTCGCGTAATCGATGAAACGCGGGCCGCCGCGGACCCGCTGGCCATCCTTATCGAGCCAGGTCAGGCCAACGTGCCACTTGCCGAACACACCGGTGCGGTATCCCTGCTTGCGGAGCATGTCGCCGAGCGTGACGGTGCCGGGTTTGAGGTAACTCGGTCCGCCGCAACCCTCGAAGGCACCCCCGCCACCTCCGGTCGAGCGAAAGATCTGCTGGCCGGAAAAGAGGCTGTAACGCGAGGGCGAGCAAATCGTCGATGAGCTGTGCGCGTCGGTAAATCGGATGCCCTCGGCGGCCATGCGGTCGATGCGGGGTGTCTGATAGGCCGCCTTCGGGTTGTAGCACGAAAGGTCGCCCTGCCCGAGATCATCCGCGTAAACGATCACGATGTGGGGCGGTTTCGCGGCATTGGCGGATGCCAGCAAGGCCCCGACGGCGAAGAGCACCGCGGCTAGGCCCGGGGCCGGGCGGTATGAGGGATGCAATTTCATTTGGTGGCTATTTCTTGTTTATTTCTGTAAATTCAAAATTGCCTCGGCAAACGCCTTGCCCATCTGAGCAAAAATTTTCGCGCTGCCAAAATAGTGGTAACCACCATTGGATGCGCCTTTGAGGGCCGCCCTATCTTTGGGCGAAAGGACTTCCTCCAAGGCGAGATCGAGCTTCTGCTTGTCCGCTTTGGTGATGCCTTCAATCCGCATATCGATCGCGGCATAATGTTCCGGGGATTCAAGGACATATTGGTCATTGGCATAGACCGCCAAGACATTCTTTCCTTTCTTCAAATGCTTGATCTGTTCTTCTTCGAGGACGATGGAACCGTAAACTGGCTTGTCCTGCCACCAGATGTAGGTGTGGATTTTTTGTCCGTTCAAATAGACATGAAATCCTTGTCTCGCTAAGTTCGCGATGCGATATGATTCGAAGTTGAGGTTTTCCACTTCAAACGTTGTGCGCATCAGCAGGAATTCACCCTTTCCCCATGTTGAGGGGAACTTGTCCCATTTAATTCCGCTGTGATCCCATACGCCCTTGCCAATGGGTGCCTTGCCGGAAGTCCAGTTGCTGTCATCGAAGTCGGGCATGAACCAATTCTCCATCCCGGCTGGCATGGTGATGTCACGGAATCGTCTGTCAGTGAAATTTTCCAACTTGTCCTTCTTTTCGGTGGCATCAATCGTGGCGAAGCGCCAGACCCGCTCCTCTGGCAGAGGTTTCCCTACCGGCTTCCAATAATTCTCCCATTTCCAATCCCTGTCGATAGAGCCATCTGCTTTCAAGGTATGCGAGGTGCCGACGATGTTGTTATACTCGCCCTGCTTGGGCTCTGCGGCGGCAATGCCATGATCCCAGAAAGGAGCAGTATCCACAGCAATCACATTACCCTTGAACTCGGGCATGTCGGCCGGTGCGGCCATGGCCTTACGGAAATTCACATTTTTATCCCCATCGACTCCCAACACACCGATCACGAAGGGCATCTTCGGGGCTGACAGATCTTTGCGCACGTCGCGGATGAAGTGTGCCAAAAGGCGCGAGTATTCATCATAGTTGCCATTTGGATAGGTCTGGCCATCGACCAGGTCGTTAAAACCCTGAAGCCAGACAAAACCGGCCAGTTCATAACCTTCCTTCGCGTTATATTCCGGACAGACCCGCTTGGGATCTGCCAGCACCTTTTTCACATGGTCGACCATCATCCGGTAAAACACACCCGAGGCGGCATCCTTTTCTTCCTGCCATTTTTTCCGGTCTTC
>CAIRGO010000110.1 GCA_903878115.1 Akkermansiaceae bacterium
CATCATCTCCTGGTTGAACGTCAGGCTGACATCGTGACAGTCACGCTCAATCGCCCTGAGCAACGCAATGCGTTGTCGCTTCCGCTGCTGTTGGAACTCACTCTGGTGCTACAGAACATTGGAGGTAGCGATGCTCGAGGAGTGATCATTGCCGCCAATGGAACGGTGTTTTCTGCTGGGCACCATTTTGCCGACATGGCTGGGCAGACTCGCGAGGATGTGCGCGAGCTGTTTCGCGTCTGTACGGCAATGATGGATACCTTGCAAAGCCTGCCTCAGCCCGTGGTTGCCCAGGTGCATGGCTTGGCCACCGCAGCCGGCTGCCAATTGGTGGCCTCGTGTGATCTTGCGGTAGCCGCCGAAAGCGCAGGATTTGCCATTCCCGGCGGCAAAGGCGCGCTGTTTTGCCACACACCCTTGGTGGCGGTAGCGCGAAACATTGGACGAAAACGCGCCCTTGAAATGGCGATGACTGGTGACGCCATCGACGCCCGCACAGCCGCTGATTGGGGCTTGGTCAATCACGTGGTACCCGATGAAGATTTGGTTGTAGCTACGCTTGACTTGATCACCCGAGCAACAAGAGGTACTGAATCTTCTAAAGCCGCTGGCAAGCAGGCCTACTACAGGCAGATCGAAATGACCCAGCCCGCTGCCTATGTATACGCTGGGGAAGTCATGGCCGAACGCGCCATGGATAAGCAGGCCCAAGAAAGCTTTCACGCGTTTCTCAATCGTCGCAACCTCTAAACGCTTGGGTTTTTTTTATGCAATCGTTTTTATGATCTGGGTTATTTGAAATCGAAGGCGTTCTTCATTCTCTTAAATTTGCAATATATGACTACTAAAAAAATAGCGACAATTTTGCTTGGAATTATCATTAGTTCGTCTGTCAGAGCAGAAATAGTAACAACACCCTCAGGCCATTTTTTAAGAAATGAGCCTGCTGAAAAAGTCATTTGGTACGGTGGATTGGTAGCAAAAATGATTTTCTTTTATGGTCAAGCTTGCACTAATGGAGAGAGTGAAGCTTGCTTTAATTTGGCGACGATCTACGAGACTGGAGATGCTTCAGTACAAAGCAACGCAAAGGCTTTGGACTACTACAAGCAAGCTTGTGATGCTGGTTATTCGTTAGCTTGCAACAATCTAGGTATTTTGTATGGTGAGGGGGTAGAAAGAGATTACGCTCAGGCAGCAATTTATTTTGAAAAAGTGTGTCAATTAAAAGAAGAAATTGGCTGCAAAAACAAAGCGTCGGCCCTCGATTTACAAAAGAAATCTAACCGCTGATATCAATACTACGCTATCTAAATTTTTTGATACTTATAAGATCTACGAATAGATAACTACATCTCAAAAATTGTGCAGATGGCCAGTTTTAACCAAAATGGTGCAACCCTCGACGCTAAATGGTTTGTGAGCGCTCATGTGAGGACTGCGCAACCAGAATCCTTTTGGATAGCGTCCATGCTCATCTTCAAAAACACCATCAACAACAAATATTTCTTCTCCCCCAAAATGTCTGTGAGGGTTGAAATAAGTACCTGGAGCCCAACGGACCAAGGCTGTATTGGTGGTACCAAAGCTTGCTAGAGGCATCACATTGAGCCCTGGAACCAATCCTTGATGCCACTCAGCCGATTGGGTATCGATGACTACTCGTTCGTCGTCTGAGGGATCTTGGTATCTGAGTTTGACAAACAGTGTGCAACCCGTTTCTGTTAATGGGGTATGGCTAGAACCGGGTGGATTTTTGACGTAGGTGCCAGCAGGGTATTTACCATGTTCATCTTCAAACACACCATCGAGTACTAGGAATTCTTCTCCCAGTTCATGCGGGTGAGAGGTGAAACTGGAATTGGGCGCATAACGAACCAAACTGGTTGCGCGCGCAACTTCATCACCATCTCGCTCCAGCATTTTTCGATCAATGCCGTTGACAGGAGAGGGTGCCCAAGGCATACCCGCGGTGTTAGCAATAACTCTGAGTTTTAAGTCTGTGTGAATTTTCATTTGGTCAATTGTGTATTCATTTGCAGAGCTTGGAATTCACGATTGAATACCCTTGACTCATGCCATCCGCCATGTAATATACGTCCAATAACTCGATGAAATTTGAGGGCAAAAAGTCACCCAGAAGCACTCAACATGACAAATAGTCATGTTTTAAAGGGAAAAGCACGGCTTCCCGACTGCCTCGCAACAACACAGCCTAATTATTCTAGAGCCCGAACTATCTCTGCGCCAGAAAGTCCGGGAAATTTAGGCATGGCTTTCTTCAAAAGTGGTCATGACTGGATGGCTGTGTATCTTCATAGGGAACTCATCAAGATATAAAGAAGTGGCCTCTTTTAGATTGTGAATGGCTTCTTGATAGGTTTCACCTTGAGTCGTTGTGCCCGTTTCTGGGTTC
>CAIRGO010000111.1 GCA_903878115.1 Akkermansiaceae bacterium
AGAATCAATCGTTTATTTGCCCGAAGGATCGCCCCTCGCGAAAGGGGCGAGAATTAGGCATTGTCGTTTGCAAAAAATCCATTCAAGTTTATTATATTTATCCTTCAGATGGACTTGCATCAATTAAAAATATATCCTGCACATTGCACTCTGAAGGAGAGTGATGTGCAGGATGTATTTTTATCATTTTTTTCACGATGTGACACCACGATAGTGCACTTATGACAAGTATAAGTGCCAAGCGTCAGCATTTGTTAGATTTCCACGCTAGCGGCATCTCGATCCACTAGGGGGCGGGTGAGCATTTCTTCATAAATGCCAATGTAGTGCTCGGCGACTTCTTCGTGATTGAATGTTTGTAATGACTCGCGCATGATACGGCGGAGTTGCGTTTCTTTGACTTCCAGCGGTAATCGGTGGAATTCCATGGCGCGGTCTACCGCCCAGCGTAGACCGTCTGAGTGGTAGTGATCGAAGCTGAATCCGTTGCCGCGATTGTTATGAACATCGAGGTGCTCTACGGTGTCGTATAGTCCTCCAGTTGCATGAACGATGGGCAGTGAGCCGTAGATCGGAGCTGTCATTTGCGGTAGTCCGCATGGCTCAAATAATGAGGGCATGAACATGAAATCGGAGCCTGCGTAGCCGAGGCGTGAGAGTCTTTCATCGAAGTCAACGATGGCGACCCGCCCATGAAGGCCGAATTCTGCTACGATGTCATGGAAATACTGTTGGTGCGGACCATTGGCCACCACCGCAATTTGTAGGTCTTCATGCCAGTAGTCGGAGACAAGTTTATAAAGGATTTCTGTGAGCAACTGCGGGCCTTTTTGCACAGGGTCTAGTCGTGATGGCCAGAAGAAAATCGGTGCGTTAGGATTTTCCTGGAGTTGCAATTCGCGTTGCAGGGCGAGTTTATTGGCGCGTTTCCCTTCGATGACTTCGTTTGAGTGGAATTGTTGATGAATATAGGGATCTGACTGCGGGTTATACGAAACATCGGGCGCATTGAGGATGCCTTTGGCGCAGCCAGCCCAGTATTTTTCACGTAGTTCTTTGCGCACGGAATCAGGAACCATGGGGTGCCAACCCTCGACGATTTCCCAGAGGAAACGCGGGCTAACGGTATTGATAAAGTGAGCAGAAAAAATACCGCTGGTGAGCAAATCCACAGGCACTTGATTGCGTGCGTGCTCGTAGTTGTAAGGCATGCCATCGTAATAAAGATTGCCCCAAAATTCAGCGGCATCGATACCAGCATCTTCCACTTGTGAGAGTGAGACGCGCTGGGTGTGGATATTATGCACCGTGAACAAGCTCTTGATGCCGCGTCGGCGAGCCATCGCGGGGATTAATCCGGTCATCCAGTCATTGCAATGAATCAAATCGGGGCGCACACTGGGCACGATGTGGTTGATGACTTCACGTTGAAAGACCATGGCAATGCGCATGGATTCATCGTTATGACCGCTATAAACTTGCTCGCGGTAATAAAAAATTCGGTCTTCAGCGAGGTGAATATGGGCGTCTGGCAGCACTTCATGATATTTGCGAAGTTCTTTATCGTGAAGATTAAAAACATCGCCCTGGAACATTCGGCGGTAATTCGGCAGCGCTACATGCACATCAGCGCCTAGTTCAAATAGTGCGGATACAAGTGACGCGGAGACATCTGCTAGACCGCCTGCCTTTGCCGACATGCGTTGAGCATAGTTGCCCATGCCTGCGGGCAGGTAGGTGATTTCTGGGGTGACGATAAGAATCCGTGGTCGTGTAGTGAAAGCCATGTGATGTGAAAGAAAGAATTTTCCGTGCCAGTTTGATAATGATTATGAAAATTTTTTCTCATCATAGCCATGCAAATATTCTGCAAAGGTGATGAATTCTTGCTTATCAAGCGATTTCTAGCGTCGAGCAACACGAATTGCTTGGCAGACGGAGGGGAAAATCTGTTTCTTACGACTTACGACACCCGGGGCGGAAAAGCAGGTATCGCTGATGCGCTCGAAAGGTAGCGCGCGGATCAGCGCTTCATTTCCAGCGACGAGAATCCTGCTGTAGTGCTCAGTAACATCAGTAATCACAAGGCAGATGAGGTCAAGTTGCTCTTGCTGGACAACTACTAACAGATGTTTTTCTAATTCATCCTGCCGTGCCGCAAGTGCTTCCATGCCTAACTCCTCGACCTGAGCGATGGAAATTTTCACTCCTTCGTCGCTGAACTCCTTGCGATCGGCATTGATGATTTCATCAACCGTGCCATTGGCCAGCAAAGAGCCAATGGCGAATAAATCACGGGTAAAACGTGATGCATCCACGCCCGCCACGGAGGCCAACCAAGTGAGCATTTCACGATCAAGGTCGGTGGTGGTGGGGGAGGTGAGATTGAGTGTGTCTGAGACGATACCTGCCAGCAAGCAAAGTGATACACCAGGCTCAGGAGTGAGGTCGCGGTGGGCAAATTTCCTTGCCACGAGCGTAGAAGTCGAGCCAACTGGTTCGTTCAAATAACGGATCGGCTCGCGCGATACCAGATTCCCGGCGAGACGGTGATGGTCGACAACTTCTACGACTTCTGCTTCTTCTACACCACGTACGGCCTGGGCGTATTCGTTATGATCCACTAAGGCTAGGCGCAGGCGCGGCGGGTCGATCAAGTCAGACTTGGAAACCACCCCGATCATCATTTGCGTATCGTGGGCGATGACGGGAAAAAGTTCCTGGGCCATTGGAGCGATCCGTTTGCGCAACATCGACACTGGTTCGGAGTCGGAGACGCAGACGAATCCTTCATCTAACACATTTTTAACAGTGCGTGAACAGCGGATGAGGGTAGTGCAAGAAGCGGTGTCTTGCTTGGCGAAAAGAATGCAGATGCCTTTTTCTTTGGCGCGTTTCTCTAGCTCTGGATCGATGCTATATCCCCCAGTGATGAGAAGTGCTCGGGCTCCATAATCGATGGCGAGGCGGTGCACATAAGGGCGATCACCACAGATGACGAGGAAGCGATTGATGTTACCTTCGTCCTTGGCTTTGCCGAGGCGCTTTTCGACGGTATCTTGTGAAGATGCGCCAACGAGAACAATCAAGTTTTCGTCGTCATTGGCGCTAGGGAATTCCGTGCCGCCTTTGGTTGCATGGAGCGTATCCGCCATTTTTGTGAGAGAGACCCGCGCCGTGCGCACTGCTAGACCTTCGGTTTCAGGTGGCAGCAATAACTCTAACAAATCGAGATAGCGCAGGATGCCTTTTACTTTGCCATGATCATCCACAACGGGAACGGCTCGCACGCCGCTACTTAGCATATATTGATAGGCCGTGAGAAAGGTGTCATCTGGCGTTACTTGAATCACATTTCTGCGGCACATCATACCGGCAGTAGTGCGTACATCTTCGATGAGCAACGGCGGGGCGATGCCTGCTTGTTGCAATACCCATGCGGTGCGTGGAGTGAGTTCTCCACAGCGAGCGGCGATGGCGTTAGGCTCACCAGTGAGCCGCAGTAACGCAGCATGACCAATGGCAGAACAGATCGCATCCGTATCAGGATTGCGGTGACCGATTACATAAAACGGCAATTCTGTTTTCCACGCTTGCATGGGGGGATTCTGTTAGTAAATCGCGGAATTGTCAATCAAGTCGGTTGTTCACCGCGAGCCATGACAACTTTTCCGGTTCTAACGGTTTCGATGATGTTGAATTGAGAGAACATCGTGATCGCGGCATCTGCCTTCGATGATTCACCGGTAATCATGATGATCATGCTCGTCGGCGTAAGGTCAACCGTTTTGCCATTGAAGTGCTCAGTAATTTGTAATGCTTGCGAACGTTCTGTAGGCGAGCAGAGAATTTTGATCATCAGCAATTCATGCACCACAGAGTTATCACTGGTGTGCTCAAAGCAGTGCATCACGTCGATCAGTTTATTGACTTGTTTGATAATTTGCTCGAGACCGCTTGGATTGCCGATGATGCCAATGGTCATGCGGGAGTAATTCGCATCGCGCCCTTGAGATACGACTAGGCTATCGATATTAAAACCGCGTCGTGCAAATACCTGGCAAATGCGCATCAACACACCTGGTCGGTTATTGACCAAGACGGATAAGGTGTGGATCGTTTGATCCGGTGAAGGCGCTACAGGTGTATCAGTGGTAACGATGGTTTGCATAGAATTGGTGAGAAAATTTTGTTTATTAAAGTAATGAAAACGTGCGAGAAATGATCACCGGATCATGTGGAACCGACAGGTTTGGCCATGCGATGTTTCGGTGGTTCGATGAGCATGTCTTCTAGTGGTGCTCCGGCTGGAATCATCGGGAAAACATTGTCTGTTTTGATGCATTCTGCATGGATCAAGATCGGGCCGTCGTTGTAAGCGAGTGCCTTTTTGATCATGCGTGTGCAATCAGCAGGGCGTTTGATGTGCACGCTAGGAATGCCGTAGGCCGCCGCTAATTTACAGAAATCGGGATTGCCGATGAGATCCACGCCACTGAGACGATCTTCAAAGAACAATTCTTGCCATTGACGGACCATGCCGAGGTAGTGGTTATTCAATACGACAATTTTGATCGGCAGTTTATGAATCGCGGCAGTGGCTAGTTCAAACAAGGTCATTTGAAATCCGCCATCACCTGAGATCGAGATCACAGTTTTGTCAGGGCAAGCAAATTGCGCGCCAATTGCGGCAGGGAAGCCGAATCCCATGGTGCCCGCGCCGCCAGAAGATAGCCACTCGTATGGGCGATCATTGAGGAAAAACTGCGCCGCCCACATTTGGTGCTGGCCGACATCCGTCGAGACGATGGCCTTGCCTTTGGTCTGCTTGTAGAGTTCTTGGATCACTTGTTGCATGCGCAAACCGCCTTGCTTTTTGTAGTTCAGCGGGAATTTTTTCTTGTAGCCATCGAGAGTGGCACACCATTCCACTGTGTCGAGTTTGGAGATGCGTTTGTTGAGTTGCTGCAAAGCTGCTTTGGCATCGCCGACAATCTGCACATCGGGGCGGATCATTTTATTCATCTCAGAATGATCAATATCGATGTGAATGATTTTAGCATTGCGCCCAAACATGTGCGGTTGACCAATGATGCGGTCATCGAAGCGCGATCCCACATTGAAGATCAAATCAGCTTCGCAAATTGCCTTGTTCGCGTAGGCGGTGCCATGCATGCCGATCATGCCTAACGAAAGTCGATGCGTCTCAGGGAAAATTCCTTTACCCAATAGAGTGCTTGTCACTGGGCAATTCAAGGTTTCGGCAAAGTGAAGCAGTTCCTCACCCGCGCGTGAAATCATGGCACCTTGTCCAGCAAGAATCACTGGGCGTTTGGACTGAGCGATCAATTGCAGTGCTTCGTCGATCGCCTTCGGGCAAATGTTAAGTGCCTCCTCAGGATGGTAACCAGGAAGATCAATTTCTGGTTCCATGTCTCCCGTAAACGGCGATTGTGAAACGTCTTTTGGAACATCAATCAGCACTGGACCTGGGCGACCCGTGGTGGCGATGTAATAGGCCTCACGAGCTACCTTCGGCAAATCGTTGGTTTTTTTCACCAAGAAATTGTGCTTCACGACGGCCATCGTGATGCTGAAAATATCAGCCTCTTGGAAGGCGTCTTTGCCTAGCATCCAAGTAACTTGCTGGCCGCAAATCACAATCATGGGCACCGAGTCCATCTGCGCCGTCATCAGTCCTGTAACGGTGTTTCCCGCGCCAGGTCCGGAGGTGACTAGTACGCATGCTGGTTTGCCAGTGGCGCGCGCATAGCCATCTGCCATGTGCACTGCACCTTGCTCATGACGAACAAGAACAAATTTCATATTTGTCTTGACCGTTTCTAATGCATCAAAGATCGGAAGCGCCGCGCCACCTGAATAGCCGAACACATATTCGATTCCGAGTTCGTCGAGTGTTTTGATAAGGGCCTGTGCGCCGTCGAGTTGTTGTTTACTCATGTTGTTATGAAAATTGCGGTTGAGCGAGCAACTTGCCATATTTCATATAAAATTGCAAGCGAAAATTGCATATTTTCCTGCAAAGTTGGATTATTTTTCGGCTAAATTGGCTAAACATTGGCGTTTTGTAGTGAAGATCGGTTAATTTTGTGTCGTTCCTTGGCGAATATTGAGTATTATTGGATAAGGGAATGGCATGAAATATTTTTGTGGAATTATTCAAAGTAGATGTTAGTAGTATTTCATGATTCGATTATCCCAATTAGTAATTTTATCTTTTGGCTTTTTCTTACCTAGCACTTTTGCTCAGTTGCCGGGTCTCGTTAATCATGATCGTTTGGGATATTTTGTTAGTTATGAACGCAAAGATTTCCAGTTCGGCATCTCTTCTACTGGCGATATTTTGATCGAAATCATTGGCAGTACGGGTAAGCCGATGGGATTTACTAGAGCTGTTAAAATTGAGCCTGTGATCATGGACATGAGTGCCCCCAAACCGTATCCAAAAAAGCTCGTCGTAGAATCTTTGACTTCGGCGCAGCCAGCGACCGATAAGCCGGAAAAAATTACCTTCAGAGGCAAAGTCACTGGTGATGCGGAATTTGAAATGACGTTGGAATTCAAAGGCGATGAAATCATGATGGGTGGTAAACTGGTGAATTCCGGCACTTTGAAGACACCTGTTTTTCAAATTCATACGCGCTTCCAGCAGCCTTATCAATCGATCGCAGATGAAAAGCTCGAGAAAGCTACCGAGAAAGATCGCATTTCTTTCGTGCGAATCGATAAGAAAAAAGATAAAATAGGAGTGTATGAAGTTGCCGATTTTACTGATGAAAAAAAATTCGACAAAGGGCAAACGGCGATTGCTGTTGAAATATCCGCGTATGATGGAAAAGAGTTAGAGTTTTCGATCGAAGGACCGGGAGTGATGAAACTGACAAATGCCTACACGGCAGCTTATGCGCCGATGAAAGGTTTTCGCGTTG
>CAIRGO010000112.1 GCA_903878115.1 Akkermansiaceae bacterium
CGAACTCCCGCTTGAGTTGCCAGGCTTTTCTGGGGCAGTCAGATGTGACGGTGGACATCCCCAAGTACTCCATCAATCCCGCCAAGGAAAATCACTGAGTATTATTGAAATCATGCGCCAAATAGTTTTAGACACCGAGACCACAGGGCTTTCTGCTGACAGCGGAGACCGCATCATTGAAATCGGTTGCGTCGAAATGGTGGACCGCAAGCTCACGGGCAAGAACCTCCACTTTTACCTGAATCCCGGACGGGACAGCCATGAAGATGCGCTTAAAGTTCATGGCATCAGTAACGAGTTTCTCAAGGACAAACCACAGTTCAGTGCCATTGCCGATGAACTGATGGCCTTCCTGGAGGGCGCAGAACTCATTATTCACAACGCGCCTTTTGACCTGAGCTTTTTAAACAAAGAGCTTTCATTAACCGGGCGTGCGCCTGTCAAAGATTTCGTCGCCGGCGTGATCGACAGTTTGATGATGGCCAAAGAGCTGTTCCCCGGTAAACGCAATTCGCTGGACGCTTTGTGCGACCGCCTGGAAGTCGACAACTCTGGTCGCACCCTTCATGGCGCTTTGTTAGACGCCGAGTTGTTAGCTGATGTTTATATCAACCTCACTCGCGGACAAAATAGCTTGGTGATGGACGATGGGCCTGAGCCGGAGCCCGGAGAGCCAGCCCACGCCATCGACCTGCGCAGCATTGAGCTGCCTTTGCTCACTGCCAACGAACAAGAGCGCGCCGCGCATGAAATCCTGCTGGCAGGCATAGACAAAGCCAGCAAAGGCAAAACAATCTGGCGAAGCCTAAGCGTAAGTGATTTGAGTGTTGCAAAACACCTATAATCTAAGGCTTGCCTAAAGGCAGCGGGAGATAAGCTCAGGGGTAGAGCACTGCATTCACACTGCAGGGGTCACAAGTTCGAAACTTGTATCTCCCACCAAAATTCATCAATGAAATCAAGCACTTAGGGGCGACTCTAAGTGCTTTTTCTTATGTTCAAAGTAGTATGGTCCGGGTTTACTACAAGTCATAGATTTTTCTGAGTGTTTTCATAGATTTCGGAACAGCGAAACAATCCCATTTCAATGAGTCCGCAGTGACACCCACGTGGCTTGAACGGTTCTTTGTGTTTTGCTATGGCTGTGAAGCAGCTGGCGCTGTGCTCAGCATCAAAAAATTGCTACGTTTGTTTTGAACTGCCGCCAGCTACCCAGCCCAGCGAGTCCTAGAAAAAACGCGCTGTAGGGCTTTTTTGATGCCCGCGCGGGTGCTATGAGCTATGTGCCTTGTGTCGTAGATCGAAGCAAAGGGAATCTCAACGAGGGGATTCACAAGGTAAGTGGGAGGATCTTCTAAGCTGCAATCTAGGGTATCGAAAAAAAACTTGACGGTCTATAAATTTTCGGTAAAACTTGTTGTGAACTAGGTTCATATGTATGAACAAAATTTTTGGCAAGTCACAAAATCGTTAAGAGTCACTTAAACAGTTTCTTGTAAGAGATCTATTTACATATGTTGAATGCTGGTGGCCGGACAACCCAAGGGAAAGCCAAATGAAAATCGCTCTCATCGAAGCTTCGCACTGGCACGCAACTCTGTACATTGACGCACTAGCCTCTATGGACGTTCGTATCGTAGGTGTGTCTGACCAAAACCCGGTTGTCGCTGCCCGGGTAGCAGCACGATTCGGGTGTAAGGCGAGCGTCGATTACAAAGATATGTTGACCGAAGCCCGACCTGATTTCGTCTTCGCGTTTGGCCGTCACCGGGATATGCCGGCAATAGCGGCTCATCTGATTAAACAGAAGATTCCCTTTGCGATGGAAAAACCGATGGGTCGATCGGCATCTGAAATCGAAGCACTGTGCGCAGCCGTTGAGATCGAGAATGCCTTTATCGCGGTGCCTTTCGTATTTCGCCATAGTCCGATCCAGGCAATGCTTGATGAATTGAAGTCGGCAGGCGAATTCGGCGATCTCACCAACGCCTACTTTCGCTTCATCGCCGGTCCACCGTCGCGATACCCGAAAGCCGACAGCGCGTGGCTGCTCGATCCTGAGGAATCTGGCGGCGGTTGCACGATCAACCTTGCTGTTCATTTCCTCGATTTTTCACTACGCCTGCTTGAAGCGAACTCGGTCAGCCGCGTGTATGCAGTGCCCAGTCATCGAAAGTACGGTATCGCCGTCGAGGATTTTTCTACCGTTGTCCTGTCGACTAACGACGGCGTCGTTTGCACAGTCGAAACTGGGTACGCTTATCCTCAGGATAAAGCGCATCTGCGTCACTTTGAATGTTGCCTGACTACGACCAAGGGGTACATGGAAATCCGGGATGGCGAGTACGCGTGGGCGAGCCACGATGGCTCCCGAGTCGAGAAGAAAATCGATACAGACACTGATAACTTTTACCCGATCTTCATCCGTAAGACTCTGGATGACCTGGTTGCCGGGAACCGACCAAGCGCATCGGTTGGCGAAATGTTCAAGGTGATGAAGCTGATTGACGCAGCCTTTCGTTCAGGGCGCGAGCGGCAGGTGGTTGTGCTTTGAAAACAGCAATGCGATCGTGCGAGGCGCTTGCGATTCGGGGCCCCGAGCTGGTTGAATTTGTAAGAGTCGATATGCCTGAGCCAGGCCAGGATCAAGTGTTGATCGAGGTAAGCGCCTGCGGCATATGCGGTAGCGACCTTCGGCCCTATCGGCAGGGCGAAATGAAGTACGAATTCTTTGGCCACGAATTTTCCGGCAAGGTCGTATCCGTCGGAAAAAATGTCGAGGACTTCAAAATCGGTGATCGTATCGCTGCGGGACTCGAGCAAGCCTGCGGACACTGCGAACCTTGCCAGCGCGGCTTTCCCAACTACTGCGTTTTGTCGGCAAACCAGTTTTACCCGGGAGGCTTTGCGCAATATAGCCTAGTGAACTGCGCGCAGGGCTTCAGGCCGATCATCAAAATTCCCGATGCGATTGATGATGTAAGGGCTACCCTTTACGAGCCGCTCAGTTGTGCTATGCGCATTGCGACTCGGGTTGCAGTCCCGCGCGGTTCGCGCGTGCTGGTAATCGGCTTGGGCATGATGGGCATGCTGGCCGCTTTACTTATCAAGAAATCTAGCCCTGATGTGTACATCGTCGGCGCCGACACATCGGCTGACCGTATCGCACAAGGCCGCGATCTTGAGCTTGACGCGTGCGTACAAATCGAGCCCGGTAAGCTTCCGGCGTCGCCGATCATGGCGCCAACCTTCGATGTGGTCATTGATGCGACCGGCATCGCTGGAGTGTTCCGCTTGGCCGTTGATCTTGCCGGGCTCGGTGGAACGGTAATCCTCGGAGGCGTGCCGGCCGGCACCGTTGATTTCGCGCCGTTACCAATTTTCCGGAAAGAATTAACCGTCGTCGGCGCAAAGGGACCCTATCCTTACCCAACGGCGGAAGGCGGTTCTGAAGCTCTCGACCTTCTTCTGTCGGCGGAAATTCCGTGGGAAAAGCTTGTTACCGTCTTTCCATTTCGGTTGGCCAAGGAAGCATTTCAAGGCGCGGCACGCAGTGGTCCGCTCAAGACCGTCCTGGTTATGTGAAAGAGCTATGCCGACGCCCAGACCGGTGAATTTCAGCAGCAAGCACGATACCTATCGTTGCACTTAAATCGCAGTTTTATCTTGGAGTGATTTATGCAGAAGACGTTTGCGAAATTTGATCAGACCATTGGATTGATTGAAGATTTTGTCGCCATTAGCGCCCTTGTCTTCATTTCAATCATCGTCACCGTTCAGGTGTTCTTTAGGTATGTGCTTAACAGCGGCATCCTTTGGTCCGACGAGGTGATCACCATCCTAATGGTGTCGATGGTGATGTTTGGCGTACCCGCAGTTACCCGCCGCAAGTTGCACACGGAGCTGCACGTTTTCATCAACTTTTTGTCACCTCCGGCCCGCTACACAGTCAGGTGTGTGACGAGCCTGATCGGATTAGCCTTTCTCGTTCTTTTCTTTGTCGCGGCAGCCCGTTATGCGATGGACTCCAAGGGCATGGTCACCACAGTGCTTCGCATTCCGATCGAGTTTTTCTATGCAATCTTGCCGATCGGCGCCTTCTTGACATTTTATGAATATCTGAAGACGGTAATCGTTGAGATCAGATCAAGCAGTCATCGATAAGAGTTTTTTTAGAGCTTAAGGGGGACCCCATGGAAATTGGATTGATATTACTCGCTTTGATTTTCGCTTTGATGCTGCTCGGCATGCCCATCTACCTGGCGCTCGGTGCAGCTGGCGCTGCAGGACTTTTCATGGTCAAGGGTAATCCCCTTCTGGTCATTCCGCAATCAATCTATAGCGGCGCAAGCTTTTTCCCGCTATTGGCCATTCCTTTCTTTATTCTGGCTGGTGAATTGATGAACCGCGGCGGCATCACCGAGCGGCTAGTTAATTTCGCTCGGCTGCTGGTCGGCAAGGCGCCGGCGAGTCTTGCCAATAGTTCTGTCCTTGGCTGCATGTTCTTCGGTGGTGTTACGGGATCCGCACAGGCTGATACTTCGGCGATTGGCGGACTGCTCATTCCGGCGATGACAAAGGAGGGCTACAAGCCGGCCTGGAGTGCGGCGCTGATTGCTGCCGCATCGACCTGCGGTCCTATCATTCCGCCGAGCATCATGATGGTGGTTTACTGCGTGACCGTCGGTGAATCTATCGGCGCGATGTTCATGGCCGGTATCGTTCCTGGCGTAGGGATTGCGGTTTCACTGATCATTGCCGTCCTGATCATGGACGTGAAACAAAAATTTCCGCGGCGTCACGAAACGATTCCCTTCGCCGAGGCAATGCGGATCACGGCCCAAGGACTACTTCCCCTGGCAATGCCGGTCATCATTATCGGCGGCATTCTTGGCGGTTTTTTCACGCCGACCGAAGCCGGCGCTGTCGCCGTCCTGTACTCATTGATCATCGGTTTCTTCGTCCTCAAGACACTGAAACTTGGCGACCTTATTCCGATGCTCAAGAACACGGCTTTTCTCACTGCCAACGTGATGATGATCATTTGCTGCGCAAAGATATTGGGCTGGGTTTTCGCTGTGGTTCAAGTACAGGTCTTCATCGGCGAGTTCTTTCTTTCCGTCTCGAATTCGCCAGCCATATACTTGCTTCTCGTTAACTTACTGCTGCTTTTTGTCGGTATGTTCATGGACGGCGCTGCAGCCGTCATCATCCTTGCCCCGATCCTGACGCCAATTGCCTTGTCGCTCGGTATCGACGGTGTCCATTTCGGCATGATCATGGTTCTCAACTTGATCATCGGTGCTGGCACGCCGCCACTCGGAGTCTGTGTGTTCATCGCGAGCGGCATCGCCAAGGTGCCGGTCGAACAGACGTTCCGGGCGATCATGCCTTTCCTGCTTGCCGAAGTGATCGTTCTCATGTTGATAACCTATTTTCCCGAGCTCGTTCTCATAGTTCCGCGCTTGCTTGGATATCTAACATAGGTTTCGTTTGTCATTAGATGTCGCTTGCTATCACCCATCCCCACGCCTGATCGGGCTTTCGATCGCACATAAAAGGAGATATTCATGTTGAACAATAAGTTTAAAAAGATACTCAAGACCGCGGCATGTATGCTGGCGGTCGCCACCGGGGCGGTATTTGCCCAGTCGGCGGGCAAGATCGAAATGAAGTACGCCGTCGTTTATCCGCCGGTCGGGGCACAGGCGGAAGGCGCAGCCGAACTCGGCAAGCTGATCAGCGAGGCCTCTGGTGGCAGGGTTGCCATGAAGTTTTATCCGAGCTCCCAGCTTGGAACCCAATTAGGACAACTCGAAGGGCTGCGCGCTGGGACGATCGAGATGTCGGAATGCGCTGCCTCCGATCTTTCCAACTTCGACAAGATTTGGTCGGTCTTTTCGCTTCCCTTTACCTTCGACAATGGCGAGCATGCGATTCGCGCTGTGAATAGCCCGGCGGCTGCGAAGATTCTGAACGAGTCTGCTGAGGCTGCTGGTTTTAAGATCTTGGGCTGGTGGAACATGGGCGAACGTAGCGTGCTCAATTCCAAACGCCCTATAAGGACGCCGAGCGATCTCAAAGGCGTCAAGATCCGCGTTATGCTGGATCCGATCCTGGCCAACAGCATCAGCGCTATGGGTGCTATCGGTACGCCAATGGCCTGGGGCGAGGTGTACTCTGCCGTGCAGCAGGGAGTTATCGATGGCCTCGAAAACAGCCCGCCGGTAATCACCGCGAACAAGATGCAGGAGGTCGCGAAGTTTTATTCGCTGACGCAGCAGTTTGTGATCCCCGATCCCATTCTGATGAGTAAGAAGGTCTACGACGGTCTGCCGCCTGATTTGCAGCAAGCCATGATGAAAGCCGGCAAAGCCTCACAGGAAAGCTTTAACAAGAACTTCGGCAAATACGTGGAAAAATCTCTCGTAGATTTGAAGGCCACGGGTGTTAAGGTGAACGAGGTGGACAAAACCGCTTTCCGTACCGCAGTGAAGCCGATGGTCGATGATTTCTTGAAAAAGGCTGACGATAGGTCGCGTGTACTTTATACGGCCTTAACGTCAGTGAAATAAAAAGCTTCCGGGGTGAGTCTCTTGCCCCGGCAACTTTTGGGATGATCGTCGCGCGCGCGCACCGCTCTGCTTTTCCCGTTGCGGCGCGCCAGACGAGATGTTAGAAAAACTTTAAAAGACTTTTGATTAATGGATTTGGTAAATTCGATCGTAAAGGCCGTGCGCATCCTTGACTTGCTTAAAAGCCAGGGAATGTTGAGCTATATCGAAATTCTCAAACAGCTTCTTTTGCCAAAGAGCACGCTCTTCAAGATTCTGGGTACTCTCGAATCCGAAGAGCTGGTTCGGCGGGACGCTGCGACCGGGAAGTACGGGTTGGGTGTCAAACTCATTGAGTGGGGGAGTGGCGCCCGATCGCAGCTCGAAATCCGGAAGATCGCGCTTCCCTTCATGCAAAAACTCAGCGAGGATATCAATTGCACGATTCATCTCGCAGTCGTTGCGCATGGTGAGGTGCTGCCGATTGAAAGCTTTGAATCGGGTAGCACGACCTGGCCGCATTACCTTTTTCACGGCGGTATAGGTATTCCCGCACCATTGCATGCGACCGCCGCCGGCAAAGCGATTCTCGCCTTCATGAACAGCGCTGAGATGGAAGCGACTGTTAAGGTGAAAGGGCTCCAGAAGTTCACCGAAAACACGATCACGAGTATGCAGGGTTTGCGCTCCGCTTTTTCCGAAATCCGTCTTGCCGGTTATGCCGTTAGCTATTCAGAGCATTATGAGATGGTCCGCGGCGTTGCCGCGCCGATTCGCGACCAGGACAGCAAAGTGTTCGCTTCTCTCAGCGCATTGGGGATCACATCCCGACTCACGCCCGAGTTGGTTCCTGATATCGCGGTTCAGGTGATTGCAGCAGCAAACGAAATTTCTCGTCTGTTCGGTTGTTCCAGCACAGGTGCTACCCGCTGAGTGGAAAAAGTTCCATAGCTTCAGGCGTGGATGAAGCCTTTATGGGCACGAATCTTGGAAAAAAATGAATAACACTAACAAACCACTGCGCATAGCGGTTATTGGCGCCGGGGATTGGGCACGAGAATACCATTTGCCTTCGCTCGCTCTTATCGCCAAAGAGACGGCCATCGAGGTTGTCGGGATCTGGAATCGGACACGCGGTACTGCCGAAATGGTCGCACGCCAATTCTCGATTCGGCGTGTGTATAACGATCTTGCCGATGTGCTGAGCGATGAGCATCTGGATTGCTTTGTCGTTCTCGTCAATTCGAACGTACTGTTCGAAATCGTTAGCAAGCTGCTGGTGCGCGGTCTGCCGATATTCACAGAAAAGCCGCCGGGCAAGACGTACCAGGATGCGCTGTTATTCGCTGAGCGCGTCAAGGTGCCCAATGTTGTTGCGTTTAACCGCCGGTATATGTCGATCAACCGCCGTTTTAAGCAAATGGCGGACGGCATTGATAACCCCTATTTCGCAGAGTGCCATTTCTACCGGAACGAGCGGGTCTATGACCACTTCGTGAGGGAGACGGGAGTGCATGGGATCAACTATATGGAGTACCTATGCGGTCCGATCGTTGCCGTGCGGACCACAAGGGGAACGATTAGCAACAATGGAGCCGAATCCTGGATCAGTTCGGTCGTTTTTGAATCGGGAATCAACGGCCTCTTTAAGTTTTTCCCGTGTTGCGGGTCAAGTATAGAACGCTACGAACTCCATGGACGTCAAACTTCGATCTACCTGCACTGCCCGCAGTCTTATACCAGCGACCATCCTGGCAGGATCGAGGTGCACGAACAGGGCCACGTGATTTCTGCTCTTGACGACGACGCTGGTGAAGGACTTCTGTCCATGGGAATTGTCGATGAGTACAGGGATTTTTTTCGAGCTATGGCCGAAAAATCGGACACTGCGTCGAATTTTGGTAACGCTGCCAATACCATGAGAGTCGCAGAGGCCATTGAATCGGGAACCGTCATGGGGGCATCCTATTTCGCCGGCACGCACTTGGGGGGAAATTGAAATGATGGTTATCAAGAGCCAAAAGACTTTTTTGCTTCAACAGGATCACACGCTCTTTAACAATTGTCACGCGTCAAGTATCGTGATCTTGCCGACTGGCGAGTTGCTTGTCGCATTTTTTGCCGGGCTGCGTGAAGGTGAAGGCGATGTGGCGATATGGCTGGCCCGGACGGAAGGCCGTATCTGGCAGAAGCCCAAGCGTGTGCTCGCCGAGGAGGGGCTCGCCCACTGGAACCCGGTTCTTCACAGGGTTGGCGACAAGTTGTGGCTTTTCTATAAGGTAGGCGCAACGGTCCACACCTGGATCACGCGTTGGGTTGACTCGAGCGACCTCGGTCGCAGCTGGTCGCCGCCCGTGGAGCTGGTCTCTGGCGACATATTGCCTCGTGGCCCAGTGCGTAACAAGCTGATCGTCATGTCGAACGGCGAGTGGATTGCTCCGGGCTCGGTGGAGACTGAGGCGTTCTGGGATTCCTTTGTAGATATTTCGGGGGACGCCGGGAAAAGCTGGAGCAAGCACGATGTGCCGATCGACCACCTTACCGGCACCGCTGCAAGCGATAGTAAAAAATGGGATGGACTTGCCGCAAACGCGCTTTGGGAAACCGACGTAGCCCGCATCTTTAAATGGGATGGCGTGATCCAGCCATCCTTATGGGAGTCGGCTCCTGGAAAAATACATATGTTGATGCGAAGCACACGCGGTTATGTTTATCGCAGCGACTCATCCGATTACGGCCGCACTTGGTGTGCCGCCTACGCGACAAATTTGCCCAATAACAACAGCGGTATCGACCTCGTGCGCTTGGACAACGGCGGAGTTTGCCTCGCCTACAACCCTGTCAAGGGTAACTGGGGGCAGCGTCACCCGATTTCGCTCGCCTTCTCGTCCAATAATGGTGAAAGCTGGACAAAGATCATCGACCTTGAAACTGAACCGGGTGAGTTTTCGTACCCGTCGATCATCGCCGACGGTACAAGGCTGCATCTGACTTATACCTGGAACCGAAAGAACATTACGTACTATGAATTAACCCAAGCATAGGAAGAAACTTCAACAAGGGTGTACTGAATTGTGTGAAAACGGTTTGAAGGACGGTAGCCTTCGGATTTCCCTTAGTGGATATCACAGTCAATTCAAAGAGAGCACTACCCAAAGCCCTTATTGACAGTTTGCAGTTGGTATCAACATTTGAGTTCTTAAATTAAAAAGATTTAGTTTTATTCCCAAAGACGCGGTCTACGCTTGCTCTGCAGTTCACCCACATTCATCTCGCCCTGTAATGGTGCAGCGTAAAAGCGATCAATCATTTCGGGGCTGGTTCTGGCATTGCGCGCCAGGGTCAAGGTATCCACCGTTCGCCCAAACAACAATCGGAACATGATGCTGCTGTGGCGCAGGCTGTACAGGGTACGGGTTTCACCTGCAGTGCTGAGTTTCAGGCCCGTGACTTCCAGCACGATTTCAAATTGCCGCGCCAGCAGCTTCATGGCACTGTCCCTAGAGCTGGCGCTGGCCAAGAACACATGGTCTTCAGGATGTATGTCCCGACCCAGTTCAATAGCCTGTCGGCGCCGAATCCGTTCATACAC
>CAIRGO010000113.1 GCA_903878115.1 Akkermansiaceae bacterium
CGGATGTTGTTGCGGGTGAAGCAGGCCAAACTGACCCACGGCATCCGGGGCATACTCTGGCACCAGGGCGAGAACAACCAGGGTTCCGCTTCACCCACCGGCGACTTCGACTGGAAGTCCTATCAGGATTATTTCTTGGAGATGTCGGCCGCGTGGAAACAGGATTTTCCTAACATTCAGCACTACTACATCTTCCAGATCTGGCCGAACTCGTGCCTGATGGGTGGGGGCACCGGCGGCGGCGACATGATCCGCGAAAAACAACGAACCCTGCCGCGCTTTTTCTCCAACATGGATTGCATGTCAACCCTGGGGATTACTCCGGCCGGACCGTGCCATTATCCGCTGGCTGGCTGGTCCGAGTTCGCGCGTTTGATGCTGCCGCTGATCGAGCGGGACAATTATGGCAAAGCGCCCACGGCATCCATCACCGCCCCCAATCTCAAGCAGGCATCCTTCGCGGGCGGCGCAAAGGACACCATCGTGCTCGAGTTTGATCAACCCGTTGTCTGGAACGATTTCGCGATCAGTGAGTTCTATCTGGATGGAGCCAACGGGGAGATTGCCTCCGGCTCGGTGTCAGGAAATTTGGTAACCCTCAAGCTCAAGGCACCCTCCACCGCCAAGAAGATCACCTATATCAATGAAAACAAGTGGGGTCAGGACAAGTTGATCTTCGGCGCTAACGGAATCGCCGCGCTGACGTTTGCGGATGTGGAGATCGGCACAGGCCGCTGATCGCAAACAAAGAAGGAATAGAATGCTATGAATGGTATTGGATCGGGACTGTTAGTGATTTGTGCTGGGTTGATCGGTGGTGCTTTAACCGCTCAGGCGGAAGTGCCACGCCCGGAGCATCCGAGGCCGGATCTTTGCCGTGATAGCTGGCAGACGCTGAATGGCGAGTGGCAGTTCGAGATCGACAAGGCCGCGGACGGAGAGGCCCGCGGCTTGTCGCATGGCAAGGATCTCAACTCGAAAATCGTGGTGCCGTTCTGTCCTGAAAGCAAACTGTCGGGTCTCGGGCTGGGGAATACCGTGAAGCTCAAAGATGTCTGGTATCGCCGCTCGTTCGAGTTGTCGCCCGCCATGACGGGCAAGCGGGTGCGCATCCATTTCGGCGGCGTGGACTACAAGACTTGGGTCTATATCAACGGCCAGCTTGCCGGGACGCACATCGGCGGCAGTTCAGCTTTCAGCTTTGAGATCACGCAATGGCTCAAGGACGGGCCAAACGAAGTGGTGGTGAAGGTTCTGGACGACATGTGGACAGGCCTTCAACCGAGCGGCAAGCAGTCGCCCGATCAGAGCCAAGGGTGCACCTACACCCGCACCACCGGCATCTGGCAACCGGTGTGGCTGGAGGCGGTAGGCTCCACGTTCGTGGAGAATATCTCCGTGGTGCCGGATCCTGACAACTCGCGCGTGTTCATCACCGCAAAGCTCAACGGGTTGGACAAGGATCTGTCACTCAAGGCCGAAGCGTTCATCGACGGCAAGTCGGTCGGCTCGGACACGACCACGGGTCCGTGGCAGAACACGCTGGTGGTGAACCTCAAGACGAAGAAGCTCTGGGCGCCGGGCACCCCGAACCTGTATGATCTCAAGCTCACGCTCTCCAGCGGCAATACGAGCATTGATACGTTGAACAGCTATTTCGGCCTGCGCAGCGTGGCCATCGACGGGCGCCGCATCCTGATCAACGGGAAGCCGGTTTTCCAACGGCTCATTCTTGACCAGGGGTTTTATCCCGACGGGCTCTGGACCGCACCGACGGACGAGGAGCTGAAGAAGGACATCGAGCTGAGCATGGCATGCGGCTATAACGGCGCGCGTTTGCATCAGAAAGTCTTCGAGCCGAGGTTCCTCTACTGGGCTGACAAGCTCGGCTACATGGTCTGGGGAGAATCGCCTAACTGGGGTTTCAGTTTCAAGCCCGAGGGCTATGCCGCCTATGTCAACGAGTGGACCGAGATCCTGCTGCGCGACCGGAACCACCCATCGATCATCGGTTGGAGCGCGTTCAACGAAACCAACGGGAACGTCGTTGCTGACTTGCAGCAGATGATGTGGAATGTCACCAAGGCGGTCGATCCCACCCGCCCGGCGTTCGAGACCAGCGGCTGGACGCACACGTTGCCCAACCCGGAAGTGCTGGATATGCATGATTATGACGGCAACGGGGTCAGTCTGCGGGAACGTTGGTTAGGGAACTTGTCGGTTACTTCGGTGACCCGCTCTATCCCAGCGCGCTACGGTTCGCTCAAGGCGTCGCTGGCCAAAGACCGCGGTGTGCCATTCATGGTCAGCGAGATTGGCGGTATCGGCTGGGCCACCGGCGGCGGTTGGGGCTACGGCACAGGCCCTAAAACGCTCGATGAATTTTATGTCCGCTACCAGGGCACCATCGACGCCATGCTCGACAACCCGCATCTCTTCGGTTTTTGTTATACGCAGCTAACAGACATCGAGCAGGAAAAGAATGGGCTCTACTATTATGACCGCAAGCCGAAGTTCGACGCCAAGAAGCTCCACAAGATCACCTCGCGCGAAGCCGCATACGAGCGCCATGATTCCACCAAGCCTGCCGTAACAGCGGCTGAGCCTGCATGGAAAGTGTTGGTCGGTGCCTTGCAGGACGAAAAGCTGAGGACGCCCTATCAATATGTTTTCGAGAAGCCTGCCGACGGCTGGATGAAGGTAGGGTTTGATGATGCCTCATGGAAAACCGGCCTAGCGCCGTTTGCCAGTGACGGGGAGTGGACCATCGGGACCAAGTGGACGAGCGCGGACATCTTCTTCAGGAAGACCTTTGAATATGATGGCGGGGAAATCAAAAAAGGTGCCCTCGTCATCTTATATGACGAGGAGACGGAGGTGTATGTTAACGGACAGAAGATATTCGGAGCCGAGAAGTTCATCACCCAGTATCAGTTGTATCCAGTGACCGAGCCATTGAAGAAGGCGCTGAAGAAAGGCACCAACACCATCGCCGTGCATACGCACCAGTCGTCTGGCGGCCAGTATATCGATCTGGCTCTCCTTGTGGAATAAGCGGGTCCAGTCATTTCATTCTCAAGAAACAAACATCTAACATAATTAGCAATTGATGAAATCCATAAGGCCTGCCGGGCTGATTCTAACCGCCATCATGCTGCTGTCCGCTGCGTCAGCGGCCGCCGCTGAGAAGGGAACTGAGGTGATCCCGCGCCCCGAGCATCCACGCCCGGATCTCCAGCGTGACAATTGGCTTTCACTCAACGGCGAGTGGCAGTTTGAGATCGACAAGGCGGCCGACGGCGAAGCACGGGGTCTCACCAAAGGAAAGGATCTCGCCAGCAAGATCATCGTTCCCTTTTGTCCGGAGAGCAAACTATCGGGCTTGGGCTTGGGCAATAGCGAGAAGCTCAAGGATGTCTGGTACCGTCGCACTTTTGAGGTGCCGTCTGACATGAAAGGCAAGCGGGTGCGGATCCATTTCGGCGGCGTCGATTACCAGACTTGGGTCTATGTCAACGGTCAGTTGGCTGGCACCCACGTCGGTGCAAGTGCCGCGTTTCATTTTGACATCACCCAACTGCTCAAGGACGGGACCAACGAAGTGGTGGTTAAAGTGCATGACGATATGTGGTCGGGCATGCAGGGGCGCGGCAAGCAGACCCCCGACAACAGCAATGGCTGTATCTATACTCGTACCACCGGCATCTGGCAGACGGTGTGGCTGGAAGCCGTCGGCGCGTCCTTTGTCGAGAACCTGTCGGTGATTCCCGACCCCGATCACTCGCGTGCGCTCATCACCGCCAAGATCAACGGCGTTGGCGGCGAGCCGCTCACTCTCAAGGTGGAAGCCTTCGCCGATGGCAAGCTGGTGGGTTCCGACACCACGACCGGGTCATGGCAGCAGACCTTGGTGCTGAACCTAACGGAGAAGAAACTCTGGGAACCGGGCGCGCCGTTCCTGTATGATTTGAAGGTCACACTCTCCAGCGGCGATACG